>JBCCLN010000132.1:0-11191 GCA_039026865.1 Bacteroidota bacterium
ATTGAAAGAACCAATACCCAAATGCTGTTTGGTTTCCAATATTCATTTGAAAAAAATTAATTAATATATTTAAAATTTTAATCATGAAAAGTAAATTCATTTTTGCATTAACACTGTTTTTTACAATGACTATTACTCAGATATTTGCTCAATCACCAGATGTCAATTTTGTTCCGAAGAATCCAATAGCTGATAATTTATTGACGGGTGAAAATACTGTCTTATTGGTCATAGATTGGCAGCCCGACTTAATCAATGTTGTACAAAATATAGATAAGGAAGTGATGGTCAACAATATTCAAGGAATGATAAAAACAGCCAATCTATTTGATGTTCCAGTTATCGAAACGACCATTGGTGTGAAGATGGCTGGAAGTGCGTCTACTGTAGATTCCATAAAAAATTTAATCCATAAGGAGGTTGAAAACATTGACCGTGTATCTCTAAATGCATGGCAAAATAAAGCAGTAGTAGAAGCAGTCAGAAAAACAGGGCGGAAGAAAGTTTTGATTACAGGATTATGGACCTCTGGATGTCCTACTTATACTGCATTGGATGCTATGGAAGATGGATATGAAGTATATATTCTAACAGATGTAATGGGAGACGCAACTACAATGGCACACAACATGGCTATAGATAGAATGGTGCAAGCAGGTGCTATTCCATTTACGTGGGAAGCCACCGGAGCAGAAATGTTGCGTAGCTATACCAATCCAAAAGCTTTCACAGATGATGAAATTAAAGGCGGGTTTGTAGAGATTATGAAAAAGCATTTTTATCCTCTTGCCGGGAAATATTAATCTAACATCAAAATGGCTGACATATTAACCGATAAAACAAACAAAGTATTAGCTGCAATGAGCATTCCCATTAGCATGGGAATGCTTTCTACTTTTTTATTTCAAATAGTTGATACTTATTTTGTTGGATAATTGGGTGCAAAAGCTTTGACAGCTTTGAGCTTGATGTACCTCACTTGGTTATTAGCCCGACAATCAGAACTAGCAGTTGCTGCTTATGGTGTGGCAGGGAGGATTGAAACGTTATTGATGATTGGTGTTTTAGCTACTTCTACCGCCGTTACACCTTTCATAGCTCAAAACAAAGGGGCGGAAAAAACAAGCAGAATTGAACAAGCCATTGTCTTTGGCGGAAAATCTTCGACCTACCTTGGCGTTTTGTTGTGCCTCCTATTGTATCTGTTTATCCAACCCATTGCGAGTATTTTTAGCGATAAAGATGCGGTGATTTCTTATACTGCGAACTATTTCTACATTGTTAGTCTTTCCTTTGTATTTTACGGGTTGTATATTAAGGCAGCTGCTATTTTCAATGGACTTAAATTGACCACCAACTCCTTAAAGATAAGTGCTGTAAGGTCGTTTGCTTTCACTATTCCGTTGACACTTATTGGTTCTTATTGGGGTGTAAAAGGGATTTTTATTGGAGTTGCATTAAGTAATGTCTTTGCTGGATTCTTTGCTTCGTATCAAATCAGAAACTTGGAACGAAAAGAATTTGAAAATTTTTCTAAAAAGAATATTATACGGGATTATTTAGATGATTTTAAATGGTCGGTTGGGAAAAGAAAAATGGACAAAGCTTTGGTAAAAAAGTACAAAAAAGGAAAAGAGCCCAATGACGTTTTGTTTTGGTTGAGCCGTCCCCCATCTGAACGCCTATTAGCATTAGAACAAATTCGGCAGTCCTACAACCAATGGAAAATATGGTACTCAATCAGGATTTCAAAGAGTTTATCGAGCTGTTAAACGCACATGAAGTTAAATATCTGTTAGTAGGGGGATATGCAGTGGCGTTGCATGGCTATCCAAGATACACCCAGGATATAGATTTCTGTTTTGAAGTAAGTGAGGAAAATGCCAATCGAATAATACAAGTACTTAAAGAATTTGGGTTGGGTTCATTGGATTTCCAGGTAAATTAATATCCCCAGCTAACGAGGAGACTTTAGGGGAGGCCAAATCTTTTAAAGGAAAAAAGAGTACTGAAAATCAAGAACTTAGTTAACATTAGTCAGGATTAAAAAAATGAAAAATATCAATATTGAAAAAATAGAATACAGAAAACTAAAATCGAATGAATCGAAAAAATATAGATTTTTAAGACTGGAAAGTCTTAAAAAATATCCAAATAGTTTTGGGTCAAAATATGAAGAACAAAAACAAAGAGAAAAACTTTCTTTCGAAAATTTTATTGAAAACTCAAATCCTGAATGTTTTATAGTCGGTGCATTACATCAAGATATGTTAATTGGAATTTGTGGATTCTACAGACATAAAGATAACTATTGCAATCATCGAGGTGAAATAGTCCAAATGTACGTTCAGCCAAAATATCATGGCAATCAAATTGGATTTAACTTATTAAATACAACGATTACGGAAGCTTTTAAAATTGAGGAGTTAGAACAAATTGAATTGCAGGTAATGTCAAATATAAAACCTGCGAATAAAATTTACGAAAAGATTGGGTTTCAGGAATCTGGTATTCAAAAAAGATTTTATAAGAAAAATGGAGTTTATTTTGACCAAAGATTAATGACATTTTATCGAAAAAATAAAAACTGACTACAATACATCCAACATCCATTCCTCCCATTCGGTCGGCACGGCGTGGATGCGAGGCCGTTCTCCACAACAAAAAAATCACAAAATGGTCAAGAATTCGTATACTTATACAAACAAGAAATGATGACTGAAAATCTTTCCATACAATACGTAACGGATCATGAAGGCAAAAAAAAGGCTGTATTGATTCCTATTTCTGATTGGAATAAAATTTTGAGTGAATATCAACAATTGAAAGAAGCGCAAACATTAAAGGCTAAGTTAAATTCTGGGTTTGAACAGATGGAAAAGATTAAAGCTGGAAAGCTTCCTAAAACAAGCCTCACTCAGTTTTTAGATGAAAGTTAATGTAATTATTACGCCTGATTTTCAAAGAGATGCCAAGAAATTGCTCAAAAAATACTCTTCCCTAAAATCAGACCTTTCCCAGTTACAAAAAGAACTAACAATAAATCCCAGAATAGGGACCCAACTTTCAGCCCAAGTATTAAAATCCGCCTTGCTATAAAAAGTAAAATGTGGAGAACATAAGACTATAATGCCTAAGCTCCGCCCAGCATATAGTCCAACAGTTGTGCCTAATGCTAAAAAACCATGTATGGAAAAACTAAAGCTCGAAGTTGAGAAGTATATACAAGGAGAAATTGATATCGAATGGAAAGCGTTTTCATCACAACTTTCACTACATACCGCTTCAAAAAGAGGGATAATATTTAGGCAGACTGACATTTGTGATAGAGTCATTTATATTTTGGAAGGTATAGCGGCGTCTGAATATAATGAAGAAAACAAGTTTATCATTTCAAGGTTCTTTCAACCTGGTAATCTATGCTCAAATATGATTAGTGCAGTTTCAAAGACTTTTGCATCGGATAATGTCATTGCAATAACAAATATGAAATACTTAGCTATGCCATTTGATTATTTCATGAACTTGTATCTTTATTCTGATAAGATTGGAATCTTCCTTAGACAAAAGATATTAGAACATCTCATTGAAGCTAAGAATATTATCATTATTAAAACATCCTCTGTTACGGAAGTACAATATTCTTTTTTGGAAGAAAATTATCCAGAGATAATTGCCAAAATTCCTTCAAAATACATTGCAGCTTTTATTGGTATTACCCCTGAAGCATTGAGTAGATTTTTAAAACAACGTATGAGTTCTTAACCCACATCAATCTTTTACCCTTATCTGAGTACTTAATTTTGCATAAAAATTAAAATTATGCAAAAATTAAGTATGCCTCAAGAGCGAAAATTTGAATGGGAATTAAAACCTGTTTCATCGGTACATTGGGGTCAAGTAAAAAATAAATCTGGACAAATATGCGTAGTCCTAGAACACTCTTTACTTCGTTGTGTAACATCCGAAATGATAGCTTGGTGGTTTAAAAATTTTGCCAACCTAAAAGTTACCTTAAATGATGTCGAAGGGTATGAGGGTAAAAAAGTGCCTGCTTACCTTTTGTGGCATCCGTATGACCATGTAAATGCTCAATTTAAGGGCAATTTAGGTGAAAACAATACTGCTAGAGCTGGTGCGAAAATTCATATCCAGGAAACGATGCAATACAATACATATGATTTTAAATATGCTGTAAATAGGGAGTTGGAGATATTTTATTGTGAAAATGACGGTTGGGGAATGGGTGCGAAAATTCCTTTAATTGGATACATGATGTTTCTTAGAATATCTTATAAGGATGTATACAAAGATGGAAAAATAGTAGGTGTCCATTATCACTATGAAGTTGTAGCTGGAACAAATAAACAGAACATTGCAGCAAAGGCAGCTAATAAGAAAGTTATAGGTGGCTATACTTCCGAGTTTTGGGAAGCATGGATTACCCATAATACCATTGAAGTTGGAGTATTTGAGAATTTTCTTCCAGCTCTTTATAGTCAAAGAAATGATTTAGCTAATTTACAATATGCTAAAAGTATGAATCCGATAACCCAAGAGATGACATTACAAGACCAAGAAGGCTTTGATAAGAATCTTTTTGAAGAAAGATTAAAGGGGTATGAACAAAGCGATAATGCCTTTGATTATCAAAATGGAATTGGAAAAAGCATCTTAGGATAAAACACTAGGCACCACAATGTATAGCTGGCCATTACGAGCAAAAGCTCGCAATGGCCAGCTATACGAGATGTTAGGCACCATGGATCAAAACGCAATAATTAGAAAATGAGCATTGAAAAACTGATATTGTTGACAATATTACTTTCCTTAGGATGCTCAACTCACAAATTGAGCACGAAAGGAAGAATTAACTCAAATAATTTTTACTCAAAAGTTTCTTTCACAACTCATAAAGGTGTAATCGGATTGGATGTGCAACTCGATGGTGAAACAAAAAAGTTTCTATTTGATACTGGCGCAGATTTAAGCTTAATACAACAAGATGAAATTAGTGGGAAAATAAATAATGTTTCCGGAGCTTCTGGCAGAACAATGAAGTTAGGGTCAGGTATAGTATCTTCTATAAAAATTGAGGATACTAACTTCAAAAATACTTACGCTTTAAACGGGAATTTAGTAGGATTAAAGGAACAAGTACCAAATTTTGGAGGTATCATTGGCCAATCAATTATTCGAAAAGGCAATTGGCTAATTAATTATCCCGATAAGGAACTTGAAGTATCAAATAGAAATTTGGTAGATGTTGGATATCGAGAAATTTTTATCACAAGAGACAATGGAAATAAACCATACACCTACATTGAAATGGATAATAAAAAATATAAGGTAGTAATTGATTTCGGAAGTGCATCAACAATTAGTCTACCTATAGAATCAGAGTTTGGGAAAGAAGTATTAAAAACAATAGAATTAACCAATAATACACGAGAAAGATATACGCTTGGTGGATTACAACAAATCGATGAAAAAATAGGTAAAGTCCCAAAAATCAAACTTGGAGAATTCATTTTGGAAAATGTGGATGTCAATATAAATGAATCAAGTCACCCAAGAATTGGAATCAACTTTTTTAAGGATTTTCAAATTTACATTGACAATACAAACAAGGTTTATAAGCTGAAAAGAAATTAACACGGTGGCTAATTGTACAAAACGTCCATTATAGCCTAATCGGCTGCACGGCGTTTGTACGTGGACCCTGTAGCTCATCAAAAATAAAAATATCCATTCGTTATCGATGTTGCTTCGGGGAATTATGCTTTTGAAGACTTTAAGAATTGGATAGAAGCAAATACTGGAAAAGTAAGCGGCAAATAATACAGACTATGTGTTCTAGGCCCAAGCTTTCAGCCAGCACATAGCCCAACCGTTGATAGCATATTTGGCCTAAATAAATATCCCCAAAAACAGTTTGTGCCTCGTTACTACGCTAGCGCTTAAAAAACTATAGAAAATGGAATCAAAAGAATTTATGCTAATCTTCATGGGAGTAGATTATAGCGAAATGAATCTCTCTATGGAAGAAATTGAAAAAAGAGCAAAATCATGGATGAACTGGCAGCAAAAAATGAGCGAGTCTGGAATAATGAAAAGCGGAAATGCATTGCAGCGTCCTCTGAAAAGAATTTCTGGCAGTGAACGGACGGTAACGGATAGAATTTCTGTTGAAGCTAAAGAAATAATCGGAGGCTATTACATTGTTAAAGCAAAGGACTTTGATGATGCATCAAGAATTGCTGAAGATTATCCCGATTATGATCTTGGCGGAACAGTTGAGATAAGAGAATTGATATATTACAATTAATGAAAACCCAACAAAATATTGACCATCTTTTCAGACACCAGTATGGAAAGATGGTTTCCATTTGTACCCGAATATTCGGGTTTAAGCATCTGGATATTATTGAGGACGCCATTCAAGACACTTTTATAAATGCGCTAAAATCCTGGCAAATCCAAATTCCCGAAAACCCTGAAGCATGGTTGGTCAAAGCCGTAAAACACAGAATAATTGATTTACTTCGGAAAATCTCTGCTGAAGACGCCCGTATCCATAAGCTAAACACAGGATTAGAAACTCATACCATAAGTGAACTATTTACGGAAAATGAAGTGGACGATAGCATGCTTCGAATGTTATTTGCGGCTTGTAATCCATGCCTAAACCCCAAAGATCAAATTGCATTTGCCTTAAAAACGATTTCCGGATTTAGCCGAAAAGAAATTGCAACTTCTTTGTTATTAAAGGAGGAGACCATTAAAAAAAGGCTCATGAGAGCCAGAAAAAAGATAGTAGAACAAAACCTAAGCTTCGAAATCCCCACAGGAAAGCAACTACAGTCGAGAATTGAAAGAGTGTTGGAAGTTATCTATCTCATTTTTAATGAAGGCTATTACTCTGCAAAAAAGGATAAAATTATCCGTGAAGACCTTTGTGGCGAAGCAATTAGATTATCAAATTGTTTGTTAAAAAAAGAAATCTCCCAAACTTCTAATGCATATGCACTTCATGCACTGTTAAGTTTCCAATCAGCCAGAATGAAAAGTCGAATCACCCATTCTGGTGAAATAATTCGTTTAAAGGAACAAGATCGTTCACTTTGGTATTACCCCTTAGTTCTAATAGGACATAAAGCTATGAACAAAGCCATGGATACTGACAAGCTTAGTCCTTACCATCTGGAAGCCGCAATTGCGGCAGAGTATATTCAAGCTTCAACATACGAAACCACCAACTGGGATAGATTAATAAAGTTATATAACCAGCTGTATGAGTTTGACAAATCACACTATATTTTGCTAAACATGGCTATTCTTCATCTCGAAAAAAGGAACTATTCTCAGGCCAAACTACTACTTTCCAAGATTAGTCCTGAAAAGCTAGAAGCAAGAGCATATTTATATTATGCCACAAATGCAGAATATGAATTTGCAACAAACAACAAATCTGCAGGCAAGAAGAATATGGAAAAAGCAATTAACCTAACTGAAAATACATACGAAAAGGCTTTTCTCGAAAAACAAAAAATCAAGCACTTAAATATTTCAAATGCTTGATATCTGAAGCTATTTCCAGACAGCTAAAATTACCGAAACTATTAAAATCAAAATAGTCTGGCTTCCTATAGCCATTAAAAAAGCGTTTGTTCGTTTCAGAAAAATATATCCAGGCAGAGCTGTGGCAATAACGTAGAAGAACGCGACGAACAAGCCCAATAGAAACCCATTTAGCAACGAGTTAACACCAATCATTGACTGCATTATTGCCAATCCGAGAATTAGCATCAACGTACAGACAGCTTGAATTCCATAAGTATATCCTGGAATTTCTTTAGTGTGTTGCTTTTTATCCTGAACTCCATATTCCTTTGCCCATGGAGTGCCAAAAATTACGATAAACCATATGGATAAAAAAACTTGACCAACAACCAAGCATACACCAATGGCTATCCAATTCAAAGAAGTTAAATCTAAATTCATGATAATTGTTTATTAGATAGCGAACCTGATTAGTAACTTGGGGACACAAAATAAACATGCTACAACAAAGTGGGTATGGTACATACCCTTCGGGATACATACCATACACCAGACATTAGCTGATAACAAAAATGAAAAATGGTCGATGAACTTGCTCTATTCCTGGTCTCGACATGATTTCGTGAAACATTGGCAAATCAGCAAGCTTGGCCTTGATGGCGACTACCATTTATCGAAGAACTTCGGGCTTGGAATGAGCTATGAATGGGCGATTATATTTCCTTACGGCAAGCTTCCCATTTCTGAAAAGTGGAATGAACACAGAATACGGGAAAGAGCCTTCTTCCAGGATAAAATCGGAAGTGTGAAAGTTCGGGCAGTTTTTGAACTAGGGCAGTTTTTGCGCAATAGCGATTTCCTGAATCGATCCAGGGTGCAACTGGCTATTAAATTTCCGCTGCTTAAAAACAAAAATGGAGAGCAATTGCTAGGTATGTAATTTTTTGAGCAAATCTTCATTCGAATTGGTAGCGCCCCTCTTACCTTGACTCAAAATAGATACTACGGTGGGTTTGATATTATACCTTATGCTCAAACAGGTCCGCGTAAAGGCGGCACTTGCATATTCCTGCCCAAAGTGAACCCCCCAATATTTTGAAACTGAACCCCCATTCCTGGGGAAAGTGAACCCCCCACTTCCCAAAAAACTTGGGGTATTCCGGGGAAAGTGAACCCCTCAAATTCTCATTCGATTTCTATCAAAAACTGCTGTTTTTTTGCGGATTTCTTCGATCCTCAAACAATCAGTGAGATGGCAAATCAGCCTATACGAATGAGTGCATTACGACAAATACTTCAGCAGAAATCCCAAGGGGTTTCCAACAAACAGATCACCCGCAACCTGGGTCTATCGCGCAATACGGTTTTGAAATATATCCGATTGGTCGATACGCTAGAGAAGAGCTATGAGGAGCTCCTAGGGCTATCCGAAGAGCAATTGAGTGATTTGCTCCAAGGGAATAAAGAAGCCCATCCAGAAGATCGGTTAGAAATACTTCACAGTCGTTTTCCCCATATCGAGAAAGAACTCAAACGGGTGGGAGTTACTCGCCATTTACTCTGGCAAGCGTACAAGGCGGTTCATCTAGATGGCTACAACTACTCTCGATTTTGCTACTACCTCAAGCAATGGCAGCAATCTAAGGAGGCTGTTATGCATTTTGAGCATAAAGCGGGCGAAAAACTCTATGTGGATTATGCTGGCAAAAAGCTCTCCTATACCGATTGGGTAAGCGGAAAGGAAAAAGAAGTAGAAGTCTTTGTAGCCGTTTTAGGTGCTAGCCAATACACCTACGTCGAAGCAAGCGATACCCAGAAGAGTGAAGACTTTATAGCAACCCTTGCCCATAGCCTGGAGTACTTTGGAGGCGTACCCCAAGCCTTAGTCTTTGATAATATGAAGACAGCTGTAAGCAAGAGCTCCCCTTATGAGCCTTCATTGAATCGCACGTTCGAAGACTTTGCCAACCACTATGGAGTCGCTCTTTTGGCAACTCGTCCAGGTAAACCTCGCGATAAATCTCTGGTAGAGAATGCAGTTAGACAGGTATATCCCCAGATCTATGCGCCTTTGAGAGATCAGGTCTTTCCTTCGCTAGCTGCTATCAATGAAGCAATCCATGACTTGCTTCCAGCCTATAACGATCGACACTTTCAAGGGAGAAATCATAGTAGAAAAGATCTATACACCCAATTGGAGAAAGAGACCTTGAAGCCTCTTCCGGTTCAGACATTTAGCATCCGACACACTGTTAGGGTCCAGGTTCAGAAGAACTCTCACATTCATTTGGGGGAGGATAAACATTACTACAGTGTACCCTATCGCTATATTGGTCAGCGAGTTAGGGTATACTACAGCCGGGATCAGGTAGAGGTCTATCTGGAAAGACAACGAATAGCTATTCATCTACGAGATCGCAAACCTTATACCTATACTACCATCGCAGAGCATCTGCCTTCTCACCATCGCTTTGTCTCAGACTGGAATCCAGAGAAGTTTATCAAATGGGGAACTACCCAGGGGGAGTCTATCAAGCAAATCATTGAGGGTATCCTGGAGAGGAGAGCTCATCCTGAGCAAGCCTATAAATCCTGTATGGGCATCTTGAATCTTACCCGGAAGATGGGGAAGCAGCGGGTTAACCTAGCCTGTAAACGTTCCATTGCCTTCAATAGCTACTCCTATCAAACGGTCAAGAATATCCTCAGCAAAGGCCTTGAAGGCGAGCCTTTGGATGCAGCTGAAAAAGAAAAACAATCTCATATCCCTAATCATGGGAATATCCGTGGTCAGTCTTACTATCAATAATATCTCACAATGAATCAGACACAAACTTTAGAAAAACTCAGAAACCTTCGTCTCTTTGGGATGGAGAATGCCTTTGAAACAGCCCTACAGACCCAACAAAGCTTTACAGTGGATCAAATGGTGGCCTACCTGGTCGAAGCCGAATGGGATGACAGACAGAATAGAAAAGTCAACCGTTACCTTAAGGCTGCCCATTTTCGGTACCCAGCCTCAATCGAAGAAGTGGACTTCCATACTCCCAGGAACCTAGATCAAAATAACTTCCTACGACTGGCTGATATGAGCTTCATACAGAAAAAGGAGAATATCATTATCACCGGGCCTACAGGAACAGGGAAAAGCTTCCTCTCTTCTGCTATAGGCCATCAGGCCTGCATCAAAGGATACAAGACCGCTTACTTCTCTACGGGAAAACTCTTTGCCAAACTCCAGACTGCTAGGGTCGATAGATCCCATCACAAGATCATCCAAAAGATAGAGAAAACGGATCTCCTCATCCTAGATGACTTTGGGCTATGGCCTTTTGAACAGATGGCTAGGCTGGATTTATTGGAAGTTATTGAGGATAGACATGGCAAAGCTTCTACCCTGATTGCCTCACAAATACCCTTGCCAAACTGGTATGATATCATTGGAGATCAAACCATCGCTGATGCCATACTTGACCGGATGGCACACCATGCCCATCGTATTAAACTTCAGGGAGAATCATTGAGGAAAAACAAAAAGAAATAAGCTATCTTGAAAGTATGAAATCGAATGGTATACAAGGGGGTTCACTTTCGCAGGAATAGGGGTTCAATTTGCCAGGAATAATCA
>JBCCLN010000133.1:0-11160 GCA_039026865.1 Bacteroidota bacterium
AGTTTAACCGGAAGAATTATTTCTAACGGAAATGTGATCTACACGAAAACAATACCACCTGTGGTGGATGTTTCCTTAGAAGGAAGCGGAAATTTGATTTTTAAAGAATAAAATGGAAAGAATAGTAATAATATGTGGGACCAACAGAAACGACTCTGTGTCTATGGAGATAGCAGGTATTTACAAGTCGTTACTCGAGGAATTAGACCAGGCAGCCGTAATTATTGATCTAAAAGATTTACCAAGTGATTTCACCACCAGTGCGCTGTATGAAAACTCAGGCAAAAATGAGAAGTTCAATGAATTCAGAGAGCTTATGTCAGAGGCTAAAAAATTTGTCTTTGTAGTTCCGGAGTACAACGGTTCTTTTCCCGGGGTTTTAAAAGCATTTATTGACGGGCTTAAATTCCCTGATACCTTTACAGATAAGAAATGTGCTTTAGTGGGAGTTAGTTCCGGAGTTCAAGGCGCAGGCCTGGCTCTGAGTCATTTAACCGATATCTTCAACTACTGTGGTACGAATGTTCTGGCATTAAAACCAAAACTTGCTCAAATAGACCGGCACTTGGAAGGGGGTAGAATCACTAATGATCTTTACAACACACTTTTGAAGGATCAGGCGAAGAAATTGGTTGATTTTTAAAAGTGGTCAGAAGAAGTTCGGTATAGAACCTACAGATCAAAATACCCAAGGTTGGGTATTGCATTTACATATGGTTATTGAGCATATTGCAATTGGTTATGACGATTGGAATTGACTTAGGTACTACT
Organism: Bacteroidota bacterium; assembly: GCA_039026865.1. GTDB lineage: Bacteria > Bacteroidota > Bacteroidia > Cytophagales > Cyclobacteriaceae > Ekhidna. The sequence goes on from JBCCLN010000133.1 coordinate 772, forward strand.
AAATCAGCCATAGGATATTGGCATGATAACAAACCCGTAATAACTAAAATAAATGATCAATTCAGCATGCCCTCTGAAGTATATTTTTATCAGAATAAGGTTCAAGTGGGTTATAGAAGTGCAGATGGAAATCCGATTTTTTTTGGTGCTATAAAAAGGCATTTGGGCAGACAAGCCATGTTAAAAGTTTCCAATCATAAAGCCGTTCATCCTCAATACATTGCTGCATTTATTTTAAAACAACTTAAAAAGTATGTAGAAGATGACATGCATTCTAAGGGTTTAAATGAGGAGGTTAGAGAAGCTGTAATAGCGATACCCTCTCATTTTGATATATATCAAAGAAGGGCCACCTTGGAGGCCGCTAAAATTGCCGGCATATCAGTTAAAAGATTAATCAACGAAGCTACAGCGTCCTGCTTAGATTTTTCAAGAAGTAAAGGCGAGAATAATGGCCCAGTAATGATTGTTGATATTGGAGGAGGCACTTTGGACATCTCCATAGTTCATATATCGACAGATGATGACACCTTGCAGACAATGTTAGAGGTTAAGTATATAGATGGACATACTAATTTAGGTGGAGTAGATTTTGATGAGGTGATATTCAAGTGGGTCAAAGAGAGAATTGATCGAATTAATAAAACCGAGAGCAATATTAATAGAAGTTTAAAAGACCTTATTAAAAGTGAGATTGCTCAAAAAAAAGTTAGACTATGCGAACAGGAAAGTATCAAGTTATATAATCCATTGCACGCTATAAACAGGAAAATAGATGTATATAGCCCTTTTAATCTTTCTCAGCAGAAGTTTTTGGACCTTTCAGTCCCACTGTTCGAAAGAATTACATCGTTAGTAGAAAATTCTATCAATTATTTCAATAAAAGAGAAAACAATATTCAAGATATTCTTCTTCTAGGAAGGGCGAGCAAATTATATGGTCTCAAAGAGCATGTTCAAAAAAGGACTGAACTGAAATGCTATACACCGATAGATCCGGAAGTCTGCGTTGCAAAAGGAGCCGTGATGCAGGCGGCTATATTCGACCAAAAATTAGAAGAGAAGTTAGTGATAGAAGTATTACAAGATTATTATGGAATTGAGTTAGAAGATGATAAATACCATGTTTTTTTTGAAAAGGGTGGAATAATCCCGCAAGACAGAGAATGGGACTTCGAAACGAAAGCCGACAACCAAACTGAAATAGAAATAAAAGTGCTTAAAGGTTCTCGTCCTAAAGCAAGTGAGAATTCCTTAATGCAAACAATAAAAATTAATAACATTGATCCTGCACCTGCTGGCTACACTAAAATTAAGGTAAGATTTAGTATGAACGCTGATATGATACTAAAAGTCACTATTCTTAACGTGAGAAATAAAAATTTAACCTATACAATTGATTCGCCAGATAGGCTAAGTGAAAACCAGATTCTTGAATATCAAAAATCCGTCGAGGACTTGCTTTAATTAAGCAGACACCTTTAGATAACAACCTAGATCCAGAGTTTAGAAAAGTACTCTTGTGTTTTTAATAATTTGGTTTTCAAATAGTTACTTCTTAAAAGCAACTATTTTATGAACAGAAATTGAAAGATAAAAGTAGTAGTAGCCCCGCTAGGAATCGAACCTAGATCTAAAGTTTAGGAAACATTTTTTATCAAATTTCAACCATTTGAAAATCAATAAGTTAAAATCAATATCTCAAAAATTAGTGAACAATTAGTGAACTCAATTCTAGCTTCTAAAAAATTGGTAGCTCCGGCAAGAATCGAACTTGCATCTACGGTTTAGGAAACCACTATTCTATCCATTGAACTACGGAGCCAGCAAATTTTATGCTTTGTAAGCGGTAAAAACCACCCTTTTCTACCGTTGAGAAAGCTCTTAAGGTCCTATAGCTATTCAACTAATTAGAGCTGCAAAACTAGCAAAATCCCAAGCTCGAGGCAATCAATTATTCTTTTTTCAATTTTCTTCAAAAAAAGTGATTTTGTAAACATTCTGTAAACCAGATACTTGCGTTTGCAAATGCTCCCCCAACCTCCCCCACTATGTGTATACCACCCCTCCGGTATTAGCCTTTTTGCGTAACTGAGCTATGACTTATTTAGCAGTCGAATTGATTGTTAAACTATGACAACAGAAGATCTTAATCAGATAGTCACCCGGAGGGATTTAGAAAGGCTTTATGAGAGGCTAATCAATGAGATTGGAAAGGTTATTTCCAATAATCTAAATACAAAGGAATTCTTCTCTCCGAAAGAGTTCTCCGAGACCACTGGATTGAAATACAGTACTGTGGTTCATTACTGTAATACCGGAAGATTAAAGGCCAGACAAGACCGTCCTGGAGGCACTTGGTCTATTCATGTTTCTGAGCTAGAGAGATTTGCTTACGAAGCAGATGAAAATATTAGTTAACGCAATTTCAAAGCTTTCAAACTCCTAAGTTTACTAATATTTTAGATTATGAATATTAAAAGATAGTATGTAATTAAATCGTACCAGCTATGCCAAACACTCATTATTTAAGCCCGACAGAGTTAATTGAAAAATACCCTGAAGTAGCTGCTAACTTTAATTGGAGCCCTAGAGAACTAGGTCTCTTCCTTAAATGTAAGCTGCTTGATGGATACTATGACAGAAGAAAAAGGACAGCACTCATCAAGGAACCTTCTTTTGTACAACTGGTGAGATTCGTGAACCAGGTAATAGATGGTCAAAAAATTACTTTTCAATAGATGGAAGAGTTGGTTTCTCAAATAGAATTTCTTCAGTCCGAATGCTCCGAGAATCAGCGGATATATGATTCCTTGATATTGGAGTTTGGACATCAGAAATCATATCTATTTGAAAACCCTCTTATGACTCGAGTTGGAATCTTTAAAGCGATCATTAACTCTTTAGAGGAGTTGAAAAAGATAAAGGCTAAATGTTGAACTCAGTAGAGCAATATCAGCACTTTGACTTTCATATGGTTTTTACCAAAACCAAGGAGTTTATCGATACTTACAACGCGGGTCAATGTAAAATTACCAGTAAGCTCAATGCGAATCATCGGGCTACTGCAGAATTGATCGTTAGACTATACCTCAAACAGCTGAACAGTCGCCCACATAGCATACAAGAGGGAGAGACAATTGGTTTTAAGACATACAATTCCAGTTTGGCTTCATGCAAAGGCTGTACGAAGAGAACCATCATTAATCATAAGGAGAGGCTTAAACAGTCTGGATTTATTATCAAGGAGGAACATCAGGGTGCAAATGGCATTGAGCTGTGGATCAATCCAGACATTTTATTTCATGGCCAGAAAAATGTAGTCCCACTTCGAAAGAATTACATGAAAATTTTGCCTGGAGAGCCTTTTTCACTTTCTAAAGAGAAAAATTTTCACCCTTTAGTTCATGAACCTCATGAACATGATAATAATAATAGCACTGTGGACAATGAAAAAGGTGTTCGCCCAAAGGCTCACGGTGATGGGTTGTCCCGACAGAAGAGTCGGGACGAACCCACACGAACAAGACATGAACTTTACATGAACACGGGGGAAAATGCGAAATCTGCCTCGGAAAGTCAGAAAAATAATTCTGATGAGGCAGATCGCATTTCCTTACTTGTTTTGGTGAGGCAGTTCTGGGAGTTTGCCCGGAAAATTCTCTATCCTGATTTAATCCTCAGCGATCCTGAAGAAAGGGACATCATGAACAAAATCTGGGCTGCCGTTTATCTCAAATTTTCGAGCCCTGGTTCATTACAACAATGGAGTGCTTATCATGAACAAGCCTTGGAACGAATAGTGATGGTACGTAAATGGCTGGATAGATCGCCTCACCACTGGATACCCACACCTCATGTTTATTTCAGCCCCAACAATGAAAAGAATGGATTTCAAAAAACGCTTGACTGGCTGGTTAAACGCGAAATTTTAAAAATAGAAATCAGGAGGCAGTTGGAATTGCAAAAGATCAGGAGAGAACAGAAGCTGCATGAAGAAGGAAGAGGAAGGTACAAGACACTCTCAAGATTACAGCTCTTTAAAACACATGAACAACGCTTAAGGAAGATGAGGGATCCTGATCTCTTGAGGTCTTACTACTTGTCATTGACCAGCCATTTTAATGCTGATAAACAGAAAGAGCCATGATGTCCGAAAAATCTATTGAAATAGCTATGACGAAATGTATCGTATGGTTTTATGATGGTAATTCCAGGACTTTCTATTCCAGAGACCGATCTCATAAGAAGGCCAAGCCTAACATGGCGCTCGGTATCCGGAGATTGGAAAAAATGCTACTTGAAACATTCAGCGGAAAGTGGGAAACCGCCATTATTTATGAGAATCAGGAGAATGGTCGAGAGCTGGCCAAGTATAAGAGAGGTGTTAGGGTTTGACCTAATTAAGTCTTGAGTAGCTTCATCTGAGTGGACTGGTTCTTGATTCAGTCCTTGAAAAGAGTTGATATGCAAACGGAAAACCAAATACACACCGGATTCTTTGAACGAATGGAGCTATTCCTTTATTCAAGGAAGTTCATTTTCCTGGTCGTTATTGCAGGCACGATACCCATGATTATGCATTCGCATGAGCTGTTTTATAAGATATCTCCGTTTGAGGGCAATGACTACATCAAGAGGGTTTACTCTCTTTTCTATGCCATCAGTTTCGATCTGACCATTCTCGTTTTTACGATTCATTATATCAAAAGGAAACCGCAGCTCTATGCGTGCTTCGCTTTTGTGATCAACCTACTCTATTTCAATCCTTTTGGGTTCATTCCTGAGCTTTATGTGATAGGATTCACAAAAGTATTTCTGGCTGGAGTTCTGGCGTTTACAGGCTTTAGTTATGCCGAATTATTTGTGGAAAAAGTAGCTGAAAACAAGAGGTCTGTTAAGAAAAAGCTTGTTTACAAATCGGTAAACGGAGAAGTAAACGGCTCAAGTAAACATGGTGATTTTCAGTGCAAAGTGTGCGGCAAGAGATTCCACTCGATCAAAGCCTTGAATGGACACATGAAAGTGCATCAAAGGGTTGGTTCTAAAAACTAATCATGATACGGTAAAATAAACGTGTAATAATTCGTTAATAAAAACTAATTATCGTACATTAGAAAAAACTAATTGGTGTACTATGGCCACCCCATCAGAAAAACTGGCAAGCTCACTTGAAATACTCAGGGAATTACAAAGCAAAGGGAATGCTGCAATCAAAGGCAGTGACTTGACCCAAACACATCGGGAGCGACTTATCGCCAACGGATTCATCAAGAGTGTACTCAAAGGGTGGTACATACCTACTAAGCCAGATAATAAAGAGGGTGACAGTACTTCATGGTACGCTTCATTTTGGGAGTTTTCTAAAGCTTATTTGAACGACCGGTTTTCAGACAATTGGGTACTCTCGCCCGAACAATCCATTGCCATACACAGTGGTAACTGGTCTATACCGAAACAACTTTTAGTGAAATCTCCCGAAGCAAATAACAATAGCACAGACCTACTTTTCGGAACATCGATTTTTGACATTAAATCTAAACTCCCCGATGATATAGCAATAGAATCGGTTAATGGTATTCGTATTCTTTCCTTGCCACATGCCTTGATCCAATGCTCACCATCCATGTTTACACGCTCATCAATAGACGCTCGCACAGCACTTGCTCTTATCAGAGATGCTTCTCAAGTGTTGGATCCACTTCTTACTGGAGGGCATTCAGTGGTAGCTGGTCGGCTTTCAGGTGCATTTAGAAATATCGGCAATACCAGAATAGCGGATGACATAGTAAATACGATGCGTTCTGCCGGATATGATATCAGAGAACAAGATCCATTTGATCAACAAACGCCCTCTGCTTTCAACCTCAGAGAAAAATCACCTTATGTAAATCGGATCAACATGATGTGGTCAGATATGCGAGAAATCGTATTGGAATGCTTTCCTGATCCTCCTGGAATGCCTGATAACAAGGATAAGTACATCAAAAGCGTAGAAGATATTTTTGTGGCTGATGCTTATAATTCATTATCCATAGAGGGATACATGGTTACTGAAGAACTCATCGAAAGGGTCAGAAGTGGGTCTTGGAATCCGGAGCAAAACGAAGAAGACCTGCAACAAAGAAACGCCATGGCCGCCAGAGGATATTGGCAGGCCTTTCAGTTAGTAAAGGATTCTATTATAAAAGTGCTATCGGGCAAAAATGCCGGGCAGATACTTGATACAGACCATGGTGCGTGGTACAGGGAATTGTTCGCACCGAGTGTAGCTGCAGGTATATTGAAACCTTCGGATTTAGCAGGATACCGAAATGGCCCTGTTTACATAAAGAACTCACAGCATGTTCCGTTGAACAGAGACGCTCTAAGGGATGCCATGCCTGCCTTTTTCGAACTCCTGGAAGAAGAGCCAGAGGCATCAGTCCGAACGTTGCTGGGGCACTTTATTTTCGTTTACATTCATCCCTACATGGACGGTAATGGCCGGATGGCTCGTTTTTTAATGAACACCATGCTGGCATCCGGTGGTTATCCTTGGACCATTATTGAAGTCAAAGAACGCAAGGTTTACATGGAGGCACTCGAAGAGGCAAGTGTTCGTCATAACATCAAGGATTTTGCAGAATTTGTAGGCAATAAGGTTAATGAGCAAATGATGAAAAACTGAATTTATGGAAAATCCTTTTAAAGTGATATTGCATCGATTAGATAAAATAGAAAGCCTGCTGGAAAAACTACAATCAGATAAAACAGCCATCGAAAGCAAAGAAGAGAACTTTCTTAGTCCCCAGGAAGCGGCTGATTTTCTTGGAGATGCACTGCCCACTCTATATGGTAGAACAAGCAAGAATGAGATCCCCTTTTATAAACGTGGAAAGAAACTCTACTTCAAAAAATCGGAGCTAATAGAATGGATTGAAGCTGGAAAGTGTAGAACCATTGATGACTTGATAAAAGCTAGAGATGGCAGGTTTGATAATGTTTCATAACTATGAGAATTAGAGTCGGCAGCTGGAGAATTGATATCTCTTCCTTGATTTATATACAATGGAGATTTCCGTTTCCTAAAGTTTACCTACACGAAAAATTCAATAATACCGCAAAGTGGATAACACGAGGTTTAACTCTTGTTGGTATTATGGTAAGTATAATATCGCTACCTCCAGAGATCAGTTTTGTTGTAGCTCTAGTACTTGCTGCGCTAGACCTTTTAATTGAAAAGGTAGTTTTCACCTATAGTGTCATTATTGTTCAGCCTCCGCCTGGTTTTGAAGTTGATACCTCCCAATGGGTTACAAATGGATATTTGTTTCCTAATCCAGAATACAAAGAACAATATGGTTTAATTAATCACTTTGGCCCTACATACAGAGATCGCGATTATGCCATCCAGTTTTTCGAATACCTCATGTCTTGGAATCAAGGAAGTAATGATGACCCGGATAATAATATCTGTGTGTCATTTGTTAGAGAACTGAATGAGAGTTACTCTACCTACATATATGCAAATCCAGATAGAAAGTGGCTTGATGAAGCCTTTCTAACAGAGAAGAAGAAACTAGCTTATGATAAGAAAGGAAAAATTCAACAGTCGATGGTTATGCAAATGATCTATTGGAAAAACATAAAAATAATTGATGGTACTCTCTGGGGGCATTTTATTAATGATCAGTCTGAAAATGCACCCTTTTTTCTAGCTCCGTTTTATATGGTAAATGATCGCCCAGAATGCATTGAACAATTGAAAATCAAAAAATATACTTATAAGCTTAAATTGAGGAACGAATTGACCTTATCTGATGCCGAATATTATCATAGATAGCTCCCAAACTCTTGATAAATCCTTTTGACCTCTCTCGGATAAAGCAACTGCCGTCTACCGGTCTCCAGTCCCTCAATCTCCTTGAGCTTTTTCCTCAACGTCTCTCGACTGATACCCATTTCCTGAGCGAGTTCTGATTTGCTTTTGAATCGAAGTGAATGAAACATACTACCAAAATACAGCCTAAATCTTGAAGAGGCCAGTTCAAATAATTCAAGAGAACCAAACCTTTACATATAATTGAAAAAGGACCCTTCAATTCAGCCATTGTTGCTTAAAGAACCCATATTTCATTAATTAAACCAAGGTATTCCTCCGTTTCACAAGCTCGCTTTCATCTGAATAATGCACCTTCAATATTTGGGTAAATCATTACGATTATGCTCAAATGGATTGCAGGCGGAGCGGCTGCATTTTTTGCAGGCCGGTATTTACTGAGACTTCAAAAAGCCTCAAAAACCATCGTGACCAGAACTTCACTGAAGGTCAACAGAGTGGGGCTTTCTGGTATTGAGTTAAGAGCGAACGTAAAGCTACAGAACCCTAACCCTGTAGCATTAGCCATTCAATTTCCCTTTCTAAACCTCACCCATAAAGACATATCTATTGGCTCATCAACAGTCAAGAATGAGACCATTCAATTATCAGAGAATAGCGAGAAAACTTTTGATATGGCCATTCAGTCTGCAGGATGGCTTACACTCATTCAAGTGCTGGGTGCAGATATCGTTCAAAAAATACGAAGTGGACAAAAGGTCTCTATTGACCTGGTAGCTACCACTTCCACGCAGATCAATGGTATTCCTTATGAACAACAGGAATCAATCAAACTGACTATCTGATGAAGGCACTGAGAAAACGACATATCCGGCCAGGTTATCAGTTTGATAAAATCATTCCAAGGAGTATTGAAAAAGATTCTGTTATTCGCCCGGAAGGGAAAGCCAGGCTCCACCACACCATCAACCTGATCAAACAACTGGTTCCTGAAACCAAATCGGATACCAAGCTGCTGGCCAGCCATCTCAAGGGTTCAGATCTTGAATCAACCTGCAAGAATATCTGGGATTTTGTTTACTACCACATCCAGTATGCCAGAGATAAAACCGGAGTGGAGCAAGTAAGAAGACCTTCTCGCGCCTGGGCTGACCGAAAAAAAGGAGTTGATTGCGATTGCTACTCTGTTTTCATCTCCAGTATTCTTACTAATCTGAATATCCCTCATAAGCTTCGAATCACGAAGTATGGAGGTAAACAGCACTATCAGCACATTTATCCAATCGTACCAAATGGTGGTGCTCATATAACCATGGATTGTGTGACTGATCAGTTTGATTACGAAGTACCATTCTCCGGTTTCCGTGATTTTGATATTGATGATACTACACCAGTGGGAGAAATTAATGGATTAGAAGGGATCTGCGGGGTAGATTCATTTGACCTTTTAATCGATGGGCTGGGTAGCCCCAGAACGAGAAGAGGTGTATTGCCATTAAGACATGTTACTGCTGAAAGTATGCCAAAACAGAAGCCAGTAGTAGCCATTCAACCAGAATCAACTCAGGCACTTATTCCTTCAAAAACATCATCTCCCAGAGCAATAAAAGTAAATGCAAGGCCACAACCAGCTACTGAGGTAGTGCAGATAAAAGCCTTTGAAACACCAATTATCACTACGACCAAGAAAATTAAAACTGGACTAGCTGGGAAGATATTATTGGCTTTTGGAGTAGGTCTGGGAGCATATAAACTAACACAAATTTTAACCTAGTAATTATGGAATTACATCGTTTAGACGGACTTACCCTCAAAGGATCAGAAGGATCAGGCTTAGACAACCTCGATATCCAGGACATAGACTTTGAAATGCTGGAAGGAGAAGAGATAAATGGTCAGCAAATAGAAGCTTTAGAGGCACTCGGCTATGTGCACGAACCAGAGATTGCCTACGAAATCCTGGATGAAGATGGCAATGTAGTCATGTATGCAGATGCTGAAGAAAACCTCTATGTGGTAGATGGCCTTGGAGAGTTGGGCTTCTTCAAAAAGATAGGAAGAGGATTAAAGAAAGCTACAAGGTTCGTGGGCAAAAAGGTGATTCGACCTGTAGGTAAAGGCATCAAAAAGGCCGCAAAGTTTACCGGAAAGAAAATCCTCAAGCCTGTAGTGAAGACTTTCAATCGGTTTCTCAATCCAGCGACCATCTTGTTAAGAAATGGCTTCTTACTGGCCATGAAGATCAACCTCATGAAAGTAGCCGAAAGGTTGCGATTTGGCTATCTCAGTGATGCTGAAGCCAGAAAGAGAGGAATGAGCATGAGTGGCTTCTCCAAATTGAAAGGCGCGATCTCAAAAGCTAATAAGATTTACGAATTAGCCGGAGGCAAAAGCAGCAATCTCAAAAAAGCTATTCTCACTGGAAAAGGGAACAAAGACAAGTCAGTCCCGCTCAGCGGTATCGAGCTGGGAAGTCCTCTAGACTTTACCGATGACTATGCTGATCCATTTGAGCGAATGGTCATTGAAATGGATGCTGACGAAATAGAATCCTTGCTTGAAGGCAC
>JBCCLN010000134.1:0-11158 GCA_039026865.1 Bacteroidota bacterium
AAGAGCGTAAACCTAAAGAAGCTAAGGGTATGGTAGGCGGTTTTTGGTCAGCCTTACCACGAAAACCGAACAAAGACTAAGCATGTAGAAAGCTTTGCAATTGCTTGTTTGGACGAGGGTTCGAATCCCTCCGGCTCCACTTTTAGAGCACTAAATTTGATTAAAATCCTGTAAATTGTTGATTTACAGGATTTTTTAATTTTAATTAGTATCGTTTAATATTAAATAACACTATATTTTAAGGTACCTATTCGGTGAGTAATAAAGTAAGTAAATTAACTCACCGATTTCCTTGCAATTTATTGATTATATGTTAATTACAAAATGCTTTATTTTTATTTTTTGTACCTTAGTTCACGTCCAAATAAGAACGAAAAATGAAATCCTCTTTCTCACAACTATTTTACCTAAAAGGCAAACACTTTGAAAAACATGTGAAAGTACCGATATACTTGCGTTTGACGGTAAATGGCCAACGAAGCGAGTTAAGTGTTTCCCGTAAGGTTGACCCTGAAAAATGGAACGCTAAGAGGGGTAGGATGCGTGGTTCTGGAACAGAAGCCGTTCAATTGAATCAATATCTCGATATGATTAGGGCCAAGGTAAATAAGATTCAGTTTCAATTAGTCGAGGAAGGAAAACCATTTACGGCTCTTGATGTCAAAAATATTTATTTAGGTAAGGACAAAGAGGTCAAAATGCTACTTGTTGTTTTTGACGAACATAACCGGCAGATGAAAAAACTGGTGGATAAGGAATTTGCACTTGGTACCTGGAAACGTTATTTCACAACCCGAAACCACATCTCAGAATTTGTTCAACATGAATACAAGAGGGAAGATATACCGGTTGAAGACGTCGATTTAAAATTTATTACCCGATTTGAATATTTCATGAAGTCGGTCAAGGATTGCAACCATAACAGTGCGTTAAAGTACATCAACAATTTCAAAAAGATTATTCGTTTGGCAGTGGCCAATGGATGGATTGCCCGAGATCCTTTTTACAATTATAAAGTGAAATTTAAATGGGTGGACCGTGAGTTTCTATCCACTGAGGAATTGCAACGATTGGCAGATTTTGAAATTAGATGGCCGCGTATCGATATGGTCCGTGATATGTTTGTTTTCTGCTGCTATACAGGTCTGGCCTATATAGATGTAAAGAAATTAAATCGAGACAATCTCATTCGAAATATTGATGGGGAATTATGGATTGAAGCCAAGCGAACCAAAACTGATGCTAAATTTAGTATTCCCCTACTTCCAACTGCTTTGGCCATACTGGAAAAGTACAATGACCACCCCAAAGTAATCAATGGGGAGTGTGTGCTACCAGTACTGAGCAATCAAAAGGCCAATGCCTATCTAAAGGAGATTGCAGACCTTTGTGATATTAAAAAGAACCTGACCACTCATTTAGCACGACACACATTTGCAACTACCGTAACGCTAACCAATGGAGTACCTATTGAAACAGTAGGTAAAATGCTGGGACATAAAAATTTACGGACGACCCAGCACTATGCCCAAATCATCAATAAAAAGGTGAGTGAGGACATGAATATTTTAAAAATGAAACTTCATCCCAGCGTAAAGGAAAAAAAGATTTAGACATCTTGTAAGGACCTGTCTTTCAAAATGATTATCAACTTTTGTAAATTAACCCTTACAAAGCTGAACCAACATGGCCCATAAGGAACTATACAATTGTCACACGCATATTTTTACAATAGACCACGTCCCAAACGAATTTGGAAAAACTTTTGTTCCAAATTTTATAGCTAAAATAGTCACCATAAGATTTGTGAAATGGTATTACACGAATCTGACTTCAAGGGGTAGTGCCAAGTATAGAAGGTTTATACATAGATTAAAAAAAATTAAATATGCCATTTTAGATTTCATAAGATGGACTATAATATTGAGAATTATATATGTTTTCATCAGCTTTATTGTCAAATGGGTTTTCAATATCCTAATAAATTTCTTGAAGGTTGAATATTTCTTTAGCAAAGAACTCAGAGCTGTTACTAACCGTTTTATGACTATGGGCAGATATGCTATGCGTTATAAAACCCAAGGCAAAATATACGACCTTATAGAAAAGACCTACCAAGAAGGAACCAAGATTGTAGTGCTTCCTATGGATATGGATTATATGGAGGCTGGAGACCCCAAAATTCCATATCTAGAACAACTAGAAGAGCTTAAAAAAGTTAGGAAAAATAACCCAGATATGATTCCTTTCATATTTGCTGACCCAAGGAGGATAGAAAAAACGAAAGCACTAAAGGGGAAGAAAAATTATACCAATCTTCTTAAATCGTCATTACATAAAAAAATGTTTGATGGTATTAAAATTTATCCTGCCCTTGGTTACTATCCCTTTGACAAAGACTTAATTGATACCTGGCTATTCGCACAAAAACATTCGATACCAATTATGACTCATTGTATTGAAGGCACGGTATTCTATCGAGGTAAAAAGGAGAAAAAATGGAAAAAACATCCAATTTTGGAATACACGAATTCAAAAGGAAAGAAAGTACCGATTCCCTTACCACAAAGTAAAAATTATGATTGGACTACTAATTTCACCCACCCCCTGAACTATGAATGTCTTTTAAATCCTGTGCTATTATCTAAATATTTAGGATATCAATGTGATTTAAGTAAGCTTAAGATTTGTTTGGCTCATTTTGGTGGAAGTAAGGAGTGGTATAAATATGAAGCTGATGGATGGAACAACTACAATAAAAATATAACCCACGATACTGAAAAGGGATATAATCGAGTAAAGAATACTTTGAATAATGGCAGTAAAAGGACTATTTGGTGGAATGCTAGTTGGTTATCTGTCATCTATGACTTAATGGTTAAATATGATAATGTGTATTCTGATGTGAGTTTTATATTATTTAATGAAGAGTTGTTTCCCCTTTTAAAATTTATTTTAAATGATGAAAAAGTAAACAACAGAATTTTATTTGGAACTGACTATTACGTTGTTACCCAGAAGAAAACAGAGAAATCACTCTATACTGATTTACGAGGCTATATCGGAGAGGATTTATTTTATAAAATCGCTCATAACAACCCTAAAACCTTTTTAAAAACCACATTATAAATTATTGAAACACTTTCAAATCAATCTTTCTACTACCTTTAAATTCCTGCAATTCCACCATCAACTTTTCCTCATTTCCCAACACAAATTTGGGCAACACATATATAAATCTTCGTGATTGCCCCACTTCAATGGTGTTGGGCATTTCATGCTTATAATCAGCTTGTATCAAAAGCTTTTGATAAGAGGCCTTACGCTTTTTGTTACCGTTCACTCTGTAAACATTTAAGTAATCTACCTCAAAATCGATTTCGGACTTGTTCTTGATTTCTAATACTATGTAAACTTCAGAAGCATTATACACCATCTTTTGCAATTGTAATTTGATACCTTTTTTTCTCTTGGTTGCGATGGAGCCAGAATTTGATTTCAATAAATGGTTGCAGAACTTTCTAAAATAATCTGTCCTGTTAGGAGGCTGAACAATTGGCCTCTGTTTTAAAATTAAAGGTCGCTCACTCCCGATACTTTCTTGATGAGTGATAAAATAATTCAGTTTTGGCAACTGCTCCTTATACTTCAAAATATAGGAATAGACCTGACCATTTTTAGTCACAGTCAATAGATTACTTTCTTCTCCTGGAGTGGCTTGCAACAATCCAAAATATTGCTCTTTTTCTCGGTTATAGGTAAAGACAAAATTGGATGTTCCTGTAATTCCTTGGCGAATGGGTTCAGGGAAAAACAGAGCAACATTCTTTTTATCATTGGCATAAATGGTATCCAAGGTTTGTTGGGCAACTACGAGGTTTGTAAAAAGTGTTATGGCAATTATGATTATAGTTTTCATAGTATGGATTTTAAAATGAGTTGGTAATTATCGGTTACGGTAACTTTTACGGTGCGGTTGTTTCTTTGGAATATTCTTTTAACTCCGCTTACTTGTGGCACACCAACGATATTGATATCATCCACAATATCTCCGACTACTTCCTGTCTGGCTTCAGCTCTAAAGCTGTTTTCAATGTAGATACCCTTACTTCCATCCTGAAGGTCAAAAGCATTTAGTTTAACAGGTTTGTGATTGATGTTTTCAATCTCTATTATGGTACGATTAGGTTTAAAACTTACTAAACCATAAATAGGCGTATTTCTTCGGACAGTATTACCATTGATGAGCGCATCTTTGGTCAATCGCATCTGCAAACGATAATTGTTACGAACTGTTTGTCTGCCATCTACACGCACATATATGAAAGCGTCGGTATTCTGAGTAATGAGGTTTTCATTTTCTAATGGACTGGAGGCAAAAAACAGTTGATGTTCCAATCCTAATTCTTTAGGAGCAATGTGCTCATCTTCAATAGTTATCTTGGAAACAGAATCTTTCGGAAGTGGCTTTGGTTCAATTTTGACCTTGGGTTTCCTAAAACTTTTATCGGAATAACTGATACGTCCTTCATTATAGATGCTGTCCACAATCCGCATCTTTTCTTTATCCAATAAATCGGGGTCATAGACTCCAGTAGAATCCAATAAACGTTCATCATAAATGCTAGGTGCATTTGTTTGTCGTACTTCTTTAAGGTCGTCCAGAGCCTCTAATTTGGAATCGTACTCCTTTTGCTCATCGCCCAATTCTGGAACTGGAATCTGATTGTTTTCAATCGTTGGTTCTTCTTCATCTCCCAATGCAATGACAGCATAGGAGCCAATAAATAGCACCACACATAAAATAATGGCTGCGAACACGATTTTATTCTTTTCAATTTTCATAATCATGGTGTTTTTAATGCCCATTATGGGCTTCATAGTTTTCTAGTTTTTTCAGTTTGTTTTCAAAAAAGTTGGTTATCAATAATCCGTGGGTATTAAGAGGAAAGTTTCTATCCACATGGATAATATTTCCAGATGTAGTCAACTCATAAATGTCGATTATCGACCCTCGATTGATTTCAAAAATGACAGTAGTTTCAAATCGATAGGGTTCTTTTTGGATATCGATTTTCGATTCAATTTTCAATACCTTTTGCACTAAGGAGTATTGTAATAATCGGTTGTAAACGCCATCTGCTTTTTTCTGTCTATACAATGCATCCACAGAACTATTTCCTAACCATAAAGCTTTCTCCAGATTCTTTTCATAATTGCTTGCATCGATGTGGTAGAAATAGGTATGAAACTGTTCTAAATGTGATAATACTTCCACTTCCAAGTTTTCATTTTGCTGTACCATTTTAAGAGGAATGACACTTCCGTCCGAATTGACCACAAAGGCATTATTGACGGATTCTTTGTGAAGCTTTATGACCATAATTACTGAGATGGTACAGGTCAAAACGGCTCCAATAACGACTGCCAAAACAATGAATCGGTTCAGGCGGAGTACGTTATAAATATTTTGATAGGGTGTTTTCATATGATTAGGAAGAAAAAAGTTTAAAGACAAATGATGTTGCCCTGTGATAGAGTTTGAATTTGAGAAAAACAATAAACCCGATAGAGCCAAATTGAAGCAATGGTGCAAAAAATGTACTGCCCCAATCCGTTCCAAAAAGGGTGTTCCAAAAGTTGGTATTGATTTCTGTGTACAAGTTGTTTACAAACACATTGACTAGAAAAAAAGCAGGCACCAACATATATACTCCTGCATAGAGCTTAAAGAAGTTGTAAGCCAATGAACGGAACTTTTCAAATACGGCAAGACTAATCACCAAAGGGAAGAAAGCCTGCATGATACCCAACAAAAAGAAGCGTTCTGCAAGAAATAATGGGTAGATGAATAAATCCAACAACCAGAGAAATATCCCAATGATAAAGGCTAGCATTTTTAAACCATACAGTGGTGTTACCAGAGCTTCATACAACATGGCCATCGCTTTTTTGGCGGCTTCCAATGCGCCCACATCCTGCTCCATATCGATGTCTTGCATCTGTAACGGGAGGAGCGCAGGAGCCGTGTCTCGGTATTGGGTTTCGATGGCCACAAGAATGGTATCAAAAACATCCAATACCTGTGTTGAGAAAATAACCAGAATAACCACCGCAAAATTCTTTGCGAGTTCTGCAGGGGTCAGTCCCCAGGTATACCCCTCGTTGTTGGCAACACCTTCATTATACTTTTTGAGGATATTTATGAGAAAAAACAGAATGGCCAGTGTCTTCATTCCAGTAATGGTATACTGGGAAAAGTCACTGTTTTTGATGGTGGTAAATACCGCATCAACATATTCCAATCCTATGCTCAAAAAGATACCTGCCATTAGTAATTGGTTTCCCTATTGTTGATTTTATCCTGCATTTCACGAAAGGCAATAATCTCACGGTAACGTTTGGTCTTGGCTTCAATCTCAGCTACCATTTCTTTGGATTTTAGTTCCATGTCCTTCAAGACTTCGGCACGTTCCGCATCGGTCATTTTAAGGGTATTACTGGATAATATCTGGTCGATATATTCCAGTCCATATAGAGAGTTTTCAATAATGGAATTGAAGGATTCTGAAACCCGATTTACTTCATCAGGTTTGATATACGGTGAATTGAGAATTTCCCTTAAATCATCCTGCACGATGTTGAACAAGCGTTGGTTGTTCCTCGCCATTTCCCGAACAGCCTTTAGCTGTCTAATGACATTGTTGACCTTTTCTATGTTCTCTTTTTGGGTCTTTAGAAACTGTACAGTTTTTAGTAATTGTGAGGTCTGTTTTGCCGATTCTATCAGGGATTTGGTAAAGCTGATAAAGTTGGTATTGTCATACACTGGCATCCCCTGGCCCGTGGCACGGGCAGGCAATAAAATGGTTATGGTTAGTGCTAATACTAGGAATTTGATTTTATTCTTCATGTTTGTTCGTTTTAAAGGTTACTATTAAATCAGCCTATGGCTGTTGTTTTATGAATGTATTTATGGCTTCTTCCATGTCATTTGTTTTTTCATAAATCCGCATTATGCGGTCGCTTTCTTTGCCGTCTGTGAGGTAAGCTGCATATACTTCATTGGGTACTTCGAGACGAAAAATGTTGCTCTCCTTTCCAATCTTGATGAACATTTCCGTATACTTTCTATCTCCCGTAAGGTTGTTGCGAATGGATTTTAACTGGTTCAAATCGTGGCTCGACAGGTTCAATCGCTTTTGAAGTTCTTCATATCCTTTTTCGTTCCGAAGGCTGTAAATAACCTGCGTATTCTCCAGAATACTTGCCGATGTGGAATTGTTCGGCAATTGATTGATGGACTGCAGAATAATGCCGATTGCTCCATTTTGTTTTCGGATAGCCTGATAGTAGAATTCCACGCTTTCCAAAACATTATCGAATTTGAGCTGTTTGGCAAACTCGTCAAATAGTATAATCCCCCTTTCGGAACGGTTACGCCAGATAGTTCTTTGGATAGCTGACTTGATGAGTTTCAGCATTACGGAAAGGATTTCCTTGTTGTCCTTCACTTCATCCAGTTCAAAGACAATCATACGTTTATCCTCAATCTTATAGGTCTGGTCTTCCCTCACATTGAAGAGGAAGCTGTACAACCCATCATCCACATATTCAGAAAGGATATGCAGGAAGTTGTAAACGCTAAAATGCTCTTCTCGAATTTTGAGTTCTTCAATAAGCGTGTCTTTTTTATCATCTATAAGTTGATACAAGGAAGCCAGTGAATGATTCAATCGGACATGCTTGTAGTAATACAGTAGTACCTTTTTAATGGCCACTTCCTTGGCTTTTGAAACCTGGCTACCCTCCGCCAATAGTTCCAATAGAAAAATGGCAAGGTCTTCCAGACGTTCAGGGGTCAAATCGGCTTCATTGGAAATGTAAAAGGGATTGATGCCTAAATTTTTTCCCTGCTCATATCGTAAGATGATATGGTCATTGGGATAGAGCTTGGCAAATTTGGAATAAGACCCTCCCAAATCGATAATAACCAATCGGACTTGCTGCTCGAAATACTGACGAAGTATATTATTGGCCAAAAAGGATTTACCTTCTCCCGTGGGGGCAAAAATGGCAAAGTTTCTGGCTTTGATACGTTTCTTCTGCTCGTCCCATACATCCTTTAAAACTGGAATATTGTATTGCCTGTCATTAAAAATAATACCCTGCTCATCAGACTTATAATTGCTGTTGTTGATATACAGACACAGTGCATGTTTTAAATCGGTTACGTATAAATCTTCATTGGAAAAGTTGGAACTGAAGCAACAATAGGAGTTAAGGAAATAATGCTTTCGTTCTTCGCCTTTTGGATAATAGGGTACAATGTCCAGCTCCTTAAATTCGGTCTTAATCTTCGAGGCAATGGTATTTAGCCGTCCGGCTTCCGGAGACCAGAAAATAATGTTGAGATGCCCACGTATAATTCTTGAACTATCGTCTTCATTAATTCTAGCAACAATGGCTTCAATTTTCTTCTGAATGACTTTGTTCTGTGTTCCGAAGTTGGAACTCTTACTAAGCTCTTCAATTTTTTTATCCAGTAGTTTTCTCCATTTGTGTTTGTCATCCAGGTAAATGATTTGGTTGATGATATGGTTTTCATTCAGATTCAATCCCAATCCATCAATAAAGCCCTGATGGAAAACAAAATCATCCGAAGTAAACTTGTCATTGGTCTTACTGCTTTGTACTACATAACCAAAACAGAGTTCGCTATTTACTGCCAGTACATCAAAATGGTTCTCTCTAATTTCAATCGCTGATTTCCCACCTCGGCGGGCAGGTTTCAATTGAATATCGGTATCAAAACCCTCATTAAATCCATTGAAGTAGGCATTTGTAAGCTCTAAAATTTCGTTCTCCTTTAATTGTCTCAGGGACACCCTGCGGCTGTTATTGATAAAGGAAACGGCATCATTTACCGAAGCGATAAACTCTTGGGCAGTATGGTCCATTTGTCTGTGAATGCCCTTTTCCACCTTACGAAACGGATTGGTAAACTTGGAAGCATTCAGTGCTTTATCCAAAGGCAGTGTGAAGTATAAATACGATTGATGGGTTAGGCATTCCCTTCCCTTAAAATATCGATAGGTTGCCTTTTCCAAAAAGCTTTTGTTTGGTAGATTATCTGCCTCATAGCGACTTTTTTTGTAGATATCCTGCTTATGAATGACGGTACTTGTTGGCAGGGATTTGAATGCCTGAAACCAAGAGCCGTGTATGTCCTCAAAATCTTTTTCGGATAGGGAATAGATTTCTGGTAGTTCAGCTTTATAACACAATACCACATTGCCATTACTGGCAAAAACGATATGCTTTTCTATACTTAAAATGGGGTGGTATGCGGATAGGTTAATTTTCTTCATAATGCAATAGACTTTCTCGTTTGTTACTGATGGTGATTGGGAATACTTTTTTAAAATGCAACAGGGCAGGGTGTTTGGTGAGCTGTGTCAATACCACATAGAGGCCTCCGTTAAAAAGGAATACGGATATGATGACCAAAAAGCTGAACGAAAAGATGATGAACAGTAATGACCCGATGACTGATGTCATCATCAAAGCGAACAATGAAATGGGCAACCCCATTATCACCGCTCGCTTTCGAATATCCTTATAGATTTCATATTTTTTCATAAGCCATTAATGCCAAATGTCGCTTAGCGACTTACACTACGATGCCTATGAGATAGGTAAATATGCCCACTACCGCACCCGCAATAAGGACAAATACCAATACACGGGTAATTCCTTTTTTGAGGTCTGCATTCTCACCGAAAAAGTGTCCTGCATTGAACAGAAAACCTATTAAGAAGATAACCCCCAGTATGATGGGAAATATGGCTCTTATGGTATCGGAAACATCATTAACGGAATCTTCGATGCCCCCAATCTGGGCAAAAATGGTATTGGAAATAAGCAGTAAAAAAGCGGTCAGGAATAGTGGTTTTTTCATATCGAAATTGATTTAAAATTTGTTGGATTTCGTTGTTCGAAAAATACACTATATTGGATTTCAAAATACTGATTATCAGTATTTTGTGAATAAAATATTATTTATATCCAATTGATTTTCAATGCTGTAAATTGACATCAAATCGTATTAAAAATTGAAGCTGCCATGTTGATAACTCTAAAACTTTTGAATCGCTCAACGCTCAAAAACGTCAGTTTTGTGATTTTACTGCTGAAAATATGTTTGGTTTTTGGTCAGAAAAAAGTCGTGGTTATCGACCCTGGCCATGGCGGAATGGATTCGGGTGCAATCGGTGTAAATGGCATTTATGAAAAGGATGTGGTTTTGAAGATTGCTCATGAGATTCTAAACTTGAATAAATCCCTTTTTGAGAACGAATTGGATATCTACTTGACCCGATATAGCGATACACTCATTTCTCTATCAGACAGAAGCCGATTGGCTAAAAATTTAAAAGCGGATGTATTTGTGTCGTTACATTGTAATGCTTCTCATAAAAATTCCAGAGGTATGGAGGTTTATGTACATCATTCAAAAAACAAAAAGTCTATTGCCCTTGGTGCTTTTATTCTGAATGAAAGCACCCAAAAACTTGGTTTTGAAAGACGGGGTGTGAAGTTTGCAAACTTTCAGGTGTTACGGAAGACCATTTCATATTGTCCTTCTGTACTTGTAGAAATGGGATTTATGACCAATACTGATGAAGCTGATTATTTTTTGGAGTCTGGAAATATTAGGGCTATGGCGCTGGTTGTTCTGATGGGTATAAAATGAGATTCATATAAATGGGAAAGTGCAAATAATTTATGAATTCAAAAATTGTTCAAATAATACTTTAGCATAATATTTTCCATAGCGATTTATCAAATACTTACTGAATAAAATTGGTAATAAGTAAAGAATACCAAGCCCAATACTAATATTGAACGCCAATGGATTTGGAATCACACTATTAAAAAAGTACAGGTTTAGTAATGAAACCAATATCGCTATTGAGCAACCACCAATTAAGTTTCTGGTAAAACCATATTCTATATAGTACTGTCTCATAAAGTGTGTAAATAGAAATTAACTGGGGTCATGACCCCAGTTAATTTTTTATCTAAATTTAAATTGCACACATTATGAACAACGAGGAAGTATTCAACGACGAATTTTTCAAGCAGTTCAAGACCG
>JBCCLN010000135.1:0-10984 GCA_039026865.1 Bacteroidota bacterium
CTCCGAACGAACATGGCTGACAAGCTACGAATTTTTGAGCTGGGACACCCAAATCGAAAATATAATCCGCCTCAATTTGACCCAGAACGCAATTATTAAAAATTGACAAATAATGGCGATTAAAACAGGAAGAAACAGCTCTTGGCGGGCTAGCAGCTACTGAAACAGGAAAGGCCATTTCTAAAAAGGTATTGATACAGGATATTGAAATGATGGATGATGATCAGGAAGAAATTAAATAAAATCTTCTATCAACCAGTAAGCATATTTAAGAATTAAAGAGATAATAGTGCTCCAACCAAGCGCGCTTATCCACATCCATTTCAGTAATTTCTTTTTGTTGGCGCCCAAAAAATTGGCTAGTAACCCCCCTCCTGGAGGCGTGAGTAGTAAAGGTGTTAACAGGCATACACCTTCAAGCCCAAATCTATTCCAGATCCTTACAAAGCGGCGATTTCTCTTTGTAAAGACTTTTGGGTCTTTTTTGAATCTTTTTGCAACGTTTCGTAAATCATTCCCGAAAAAAGTGAAAAGATAAATAGTAGTCATCATTCCCAGAGCAGTTAGCAGGATGACCGCAATCAGAGGTAGATCATTAGCTACGCCAAAAACAGGTCCAAAAACAAATTTCAATCCACTCAAAAAGTAAACAGTAAAATATTTCAGAGCAGTGGCCATATCATTAGCTAACTTACAATACTAGTCTGAAACCATTTACTACTGGAAGCATTATCGTCTTATCTTTGAGAAATTTTAAGAGTAAAAGCTATGCTTAATATTGTTTTGTTTGGTCCTCCAGGAGCAGGTAAGGGTACACAGAGTGAAAACATTGTAGGGAAATATTCTCTGATACATGTATCTACAGGCGATCTTTTTAGGAAGAATCTTGGAGAAAACACTGATTTAGGAAAAAAGGCAAAAGACTTCATGAATGCTGGAAATCTTGTGCCCGATGAAGTAGTGATAAGCATGGTTGAAGACAAAATAAAAGACCATCTAGATGTGAATGGGTTTATTTTTGACGGATTTCCTAGAACTGTTACTCAAGCAGAAGCTTTAGATGAGATGCTTAACCGGTATGATCTTTCTATTTCAGGAATGATAGCAGTAGAAGTACCAGAAGGTGAACTCAAAAGTAGAATTAAAAAAAGAGCAAAAACTTCCGGTAGAGTTGATGATCAAGATGACGCTAAGATCGAAAATAGAATAAAAGTATATAACAAAGAAACTGCCCCTGTCGCCGATTATTACAAATCTCAAAATAAATTCAGTTCTGTGAATGGTATCGGATCAATTTCGGATATCTTCAAAGAAATTGAGAAGAGAATTGCTTCAATTAGAGATATTTAGTGGAATCTAATTTCATTGATTATGTTAAGTTCTACGCCCGATCAGGTGATGGAGGTGCTGGATCTGTACATTTTAGAAGAGAGAAGTTTGTACCTAAAGGCGGACCAGATGGAGGAGATGGAGGCAACGGTGGAAGTATTATCCTTCTGGGAAATAGCCAATTGTGGACGCTTCTTCACTTAAAATATAAAAAACACATAAAGGCAGGAAACGGTGGCTCTGGAAAAGGAGGTCGCCGCTTTGGTAAGAATGGCGAAGACACTATTCTTGAAGTTCCAATTGGAACTATCGCCAAAAATGCGGAATCCGGTGAAAAGTTTTTAGAAATTCTTGAAGAGGGAGAAGAACGCGTTTTACTCCCGGGAGGAAAAGGAGGTCTTGGGAACGCTCACTTCAAGTCACCAACGAATCAAGCTCCCCGCCACGCACAACCAGGTACCCAAGGAATTGAAGCCATCATTATTCTAGAATTAAAAATCTTGGCAGATGTCGGACTAATAGGATTTCCGAATGCCGGTAAGTCGACCCTCTTATCTGTTGTATCAGCCGCCAAACCGGAAATTGCAAACTATCCTTTCACTACGCTAGTGCCCAATCTAGGTGTAGTAGCTTATAAGAATTACACTTCATTTGTGATGGCAGATATTCCTGGAATAATTGAAGGAGCAGCTGAAGGTAAAGGACTCGGAAACCGCTTCCTAAAGCATATTGAAAGAAATTCCATTTTACTCTTTTTAATTCCTGCAGATACCCTTGATATAAGAAAGGAATATTCAATTCTTATTAATGAATTGGAAAAGCACAATCCAGAACTTATAAATAAAGATCGACTACTTGCAATCTCAAAATCTGATCTGTTGAACGATGAACTAATAGAAGAGATGAAAAATGAACTCCCAAATATTGAAAGCCTCTTTATCTCTAGTATCACAAAAATAGGGATACAGCAACTAAAAGATAAAATCTGGGAAAAACTTAATTAAAACTGACAGTTTGACACTTTTCACGTATTGGCAAAAAAATTGACAAAACACATTAGAACAATATAGAAATGAGCAAGGAAAAAGAAAAAATCCAAGAAGATATAAAAGAGGAAACAATCGCTGGAAAAGAAACACAGGTAGTGGAAGAAGAGGACAAAGAGACTAATGAGCAGCCTGAAAGTAAGGAGGATTTAGAAAATAATCTGGAAAGTGAACTTGCTGAAGCAAAAGATAAATATTTAAGACTTTATTCAGAATTTGAGAATTTTCGCAGAAGGACATCAAAGGAAAAACTAGAGCTGGTCTCAATAGCTAATAAAGAATTAATGGCTGATTTAATTCCTGTTTTGGATGATTTTGAGAGAGCCATCAATGCCTCCAAAGAAAATAGTGATATCGAAGCCATAAAAGAAGGTGTAAGCCTTGTCCAGAATAAACTGAATAAAATATTAGAAACAAAAGGGTTGAAGAAAATGGAAATCTCGAAAGGAGATGAGTTTAACGATGACAAGCATGAAGCAATCACACAGATCCCAGCAGAAAAGAACTTAGAAGGAAAAGTTGTGGAAGTGGTAGAGGCAGGATATACCCTAGGAGAAAGTGTGGTAAGGTTTGCAAAAGTGGTAGTAGGAGCTAAGCAGTAAGATGGCCAAGAGAGATTATTACGAAATACTAGGAGTAAATAATTCTGCAAGTAAGGACGAGCTAAAAAAAGCTTATCGAAAGATTGCTATCAAATATCATCCAGACAAAAATCCTGATGATAAAGAAGCAGAAGAAAAATTTAAAGAGGCAGCTGAAGCATACGATATTTTAAGTAACGATGAAAAACGCCAAAAATATGATCGTTTTGGACATCAGGGCGTTGGCGGAAGTAGTGGCGGATTTAGCGGTAGTGGAATGAATATGGATGATATCTTCTCTCAATTTGGAGATATCTTTGGCGGTGGGAATCCTTTTGAAAGCTTCTTTAGTGGTGGTGGGAATAGAGGTCAAAGAACTAGAAAAGGAACCAATTTACGTATAAAATTAAAACTCAATCTTGAAGAAGTAGCAAACGGAGTAGAGAAAAAAATCAAGGTTAATCGTCTTGTAGTTGATCCTGACACAAAATTTCAAACCTGTACTAGCTGCAACGGTACAGGTCAGGTTAGAAAGGTGATGAACACAATGCTTGGTCAGATGATGAGCACTTCAACTTGTCCTATTTGTGGCGGAAGTGGACAAACAGTAGAAAGTAGAGCTACAGGTGTGGATAGCTCAGGTTTAAAAAGGCAAGAAGAAGTTATCTCTATCAAAATACCAGCAGGCGTTACTGATGGGATGCAACTATCTATGTCTGGAAAAGGTAATGGAGTGGCTGGTGGAATCCCAGGAGATCTTCTAATTGTGGTAGAAGAGGAAGAACATGACATCCTCAAGAGAGATGGAAACAATGTTATTTACGATCTTTATATCAGCTTTATTGATGCTGCTTTAGGTACTGCAATAGAAGTACCTACCATTAACGGTAAAGTAAAAATAAAAATTGAACAAGGAACCCAAAGTGGGAAAATTTTACGCTTGAGAGGAAAAGGTATTAAATCCATTGAAGGATATGGGCAAGGAGATCAACTAGTCCACGTAAACGTTTGGACGCCAAGAAAATTGACAAATCAGGAAAAAGAGTTACTGGAATCCATGAGAAATTCACCAAATTTCAAACCCAAACCAGGGAAATCAGATAAGTCATTCTTTGAGCGAATGAAAGAATATTTCTAATGTTCTCTAAGCTGTAACCCCAAGATTTTATTTGCGTAACATGTCATTATGTTTAAATTGGCAATGACTACAGGAATAGGCCTGTTTGCTAGTATTTATGTACATGCACAGTTAGATAAATTCTACACGATTAAGCCTTCTCCTGATTTTGATACTGTTGATTTTTATTTAAAAGCGACAGCAACGAATTGTCTACTTCAACTGGACACAGAAGACAAAAATCCGCTGACTATTTATGGAAATCCCAATTTAGATAAAATCAATCCTTCATTTGCAAGCAAAGTACGAAACAAAGTATGCTATGCTAGACTAAAATTAGATGAGTATAACTCATCTGGCTTCGGCGATAGTTTTACTATGGCTGTTTCTGGGAATGATAAAGAGAATGATTTTTGGAAAGTAAATTTGAACAGTAGTAAAATTTATAGGCTAAATCTTATATATGGTTTTGGTAATGCTGATGTAAACCTGACGGGAACATCGGTTGATAAGCTGAAAATAAAATCTGGAAGTGCGGATATCATAATCGGTTATGATGATGGGAACTATAATCCAGTTCAAATGGATACTTTCTTTATCAAAGCAGATTTTGGTTCGATTGTGGCCAATAGAATGGAACTATCACGTGCTAAAAACGTCATTACGAAAATTGGTTTTGGCAACGTACTCCTAGATTTTGATCAAAACAATAGAGAAAAATGCAATATCTACGCTTCTGTAGGAGCAGGAAACCTAGAGATTTTGCTTCCTAGAAAAAACACTCCTGTTATTATTTATATTAAAGACTCTCCTCTTTGCGCCATGAAAATGGCAGATGATTTCGAAGAAGTAGAAAAAAATGTATTTGTGAACATGAATTATTCTGCTTCCGCTGACAACCTGCTTACTTTCAACGTAGACGTAGCGCTTGGAATGGTTCGTTTTAAGTATGCAGATTAGGCTGTTAGCGCCAAATTGTTGAATGATTCTTTTTATATTTAGCTGGTGACCGATACACTTTCAATATCCAAACAATTACAACAAAGTGGTTTAGATCCAGCACAAGCGGATGCTATTGCCGGACAGATGGGGCACATTATAGATTCTGATCTTGTGAGTAAACAAAACTTAAAAGAACTAGAGATCTCTTTTTCTCATGAGTTAGAAAAAAGCAGAAGCCAGACCATAGAAAACAAACTTCTATTGCAAAAAGAAATAGAGGAAACAAAACTCGTTTTGCGAAGGGAAATAGAGGAAACAAAACTCGTTTTGCAAAAGGAAATGAAAGAAATTGAATCCTCCTTACAAAAGGAAATGAAAGAAATAGAGATAAGACTTACTGAAAAGTCTAATGCTCAGCTAAAATGGATATTCGGTTTTCTAGTAGGACAAGCTGGGCTTATTGCAGCATTAGTTAAGCTAATCGGCTAATCCAAATGTGCTAAAATTCCAATTGTTAAAAGTACTCACCTCACAAAAATCTCTGAAATTATACGTCAAAATAAAGCTTCTATATTCTATAGTGGTCTAACCCAAAAAATTTGGGTGTTATTCATTGAGATGAGGTAAAACGTTAAATATGAGGTAATTGATTTCGAATGGGATGCCAAAATCCTTCCCCAAATTTGAGGAATCAAAAATCATTCTGTATGAATATTCAACTACGGTAAATCAATTACTTGAATCAACCCGCCACTAGTTGTGGTTGAATAATACAGGTTAAGTCTTACATCAGCTGCTCAAGCAGCGCAATGTCTTGAAATTCCATCTAACTTCCTCTCAGGTAGCAGTTAATGCGGCTAAGGAGATCCCCGTTCTGGCCATCTGTTTCTTGATACTGGCTTCTTGAACCCGCATCAATACCCGCTGCTCGGGGTCGAAGGAGAAGCATACTTTCAACATGGTACTTCTTCATCCATATTTATTTATGGTTTTGTCATAAAACAGCCAAGAGAAGGTAGTTGAGTACTTATATTATTCCATACGGGATTTAAGTGCTATGCTTCATCTCCAATGAATGTTTCAAAGCCCTGATTATTCTCGATCAGGGTTTCACATTCCATCCAAAATGCGGGTAGGGATCCAATCACCATTAGATTCATAGGCTTGCATGGCTGCCATGGGAAGTTAGCTGCTCTATGTTACTTTTTACAATGTCCTGAAATGCGGGCTAGCTTTATTTTTATATATACGAATCCTTTGAAAAACCCACTTTTTGGCCCAACTCTTCGTTACTCAAAATTTCAAAAGCCTCATTTACGACCAGTAAACTACGTTTTTGAAATTCTGAAAGCCTCGATTTGAGTCAAAAATCCAGTTTTGCAAAGGATTCTATACTTCTTTTAATTTTCCTGAAATTATCTTAATAAATATCAATTATTTCAGATTTAAAAAAGTCATTGGATTCTCTACTGTAATTTGATTCCAGAGTTTTTCTCCTAAAAATCCTTTTAGATTGATACCAAATGAGCGTTCGCTTGTTTCTTGTTCTGTCATGTAATAATCTGTACCAAATAACACTCGTTGTTTTAGTCGGTTATTTGATTCAAGAAATGCCTTTAGCATTCCATAATATTTGCTATTATGAAGTGTGTAACTAATATCTGTGTAAGCATTCCACTTACTATTGGAAACTATCTTCGTCACTTTAGAAAACCAGCTTTTATCCGACTCATCCTTCCAAGAGTTAGTAAGAAAAATGTCCCACTCAGATGCTCCACCGAAGTGAGCAAAGCACATCTTCAAATTTGGAAAGTCATTTAATAGTCCTTCGTATCTATCTGGATCTGAGAATACATCAGTAAAAGCAGCTTTAGGTTTCTTTTCGAACTCTCGACCGGTTCTCGGATCGGTCCGTTTTTCTTTCGTCAGTTTCCCTTTGTAGAAAACACCACCTCTGGTACAATGAGTAAGTATGGGTATACTGTTTTTTTCTGCGTATACATACACTTTTTCAAGCCGTGGATCGTGCGGAAAGTATCCTAAAGCAGGATATATTTTAATACCAGAAAATTTATGAACTTCTATATACTCTTTGATTAGGTCCAATAGCTTTGGTCTTTCAGGATGAGCAAATACAAAAGGAAGGATACGGTAGGGATGATCCATAGTAGGATATTTTTCTTTGATATGTTTTAATTCCTGAAGTTGCTCCTCTAGGTCCTTTATTACTTTTCCAGCCCTCATAAACTTCATATCCATTGGAAGGGTCACAAAGCTGGTTCCTGTTGGATAAAAACCAGAAAGATGAATAAAAATATCTTCTTGTGATCCTTTTTTGCTGATTTCCATGAACGTGTAGTATCTATTGAGCAAATTATAAAGACCATTAAGCTTAATTATTTTAAAGAACTGTAGCAGACGCTTACTTATGATCACATGCGCAAGAGCCTTTAACCAGACAGGCAAGAATTTTACCGGGACAAAGTCCTGATTGAAAATATGGGTGTGTACATTAATCACGAATTACAAATTAATTATAAATTACTTATGACAGATTTTGTAACCCATTTATTATCAAATATTTACAATCTCAGTCATGACAGTTTTATTATCCTGGTTTACAAGGATTTAACCTAAAAATGACGCTTAATAAATGACTCAAAATTTTTAAGTGCAATCATCTCCGCTATTTCTTTAGGAGAAAATCCATACATTAAGTCAGAAACCTCTGATTGAGAAAGTATAGACTCTTTACTGTTTCTATATGTTACAAGATCAGTAGGTTTATTTAGGAACTTCTCTAAATCGTAAATAAAACGATTGAAATAGCTTGATTTTGGGTATATATCAAAAGGGTTCATGATGCCGTCATAATCACTACCAATCATGATTCTTGTCCAAGCTTCTTTTTCTCCAATCGCTATGATAATCTGGAAAACATTACTCATGATCAGCTTCATGTATTCATACCTTAGAAGTTCTTCAACTGCATTTCCATTTTTAATCTGTTTCTTAATTTTTTTGAATTTTTTCATGGCTATTCCTCCGGGCATTCTTCCTTCGTGAAGCACAAGGCCCATAATTCCATCCGACATGTGAATTATGCGAGCATCTTCATCACTCAAGTTGATGGACCACTTGCTAAAATAGTGTCCGTCATTGTCTTTTTTTGTGTCTTTTGGATTTTCAGGAAAATTGTCAATGCCTGCCATTGCAATATGACTTCCGATTACGGGTGCATTAAAGTTTTTAGCAATTTCATAGTATTCTTTCCTAGCTTTCACGCTTAGATGCTTTATATCAATTAGGATTCTTTTACCGTTTTGATCTGAAAGTAATAAATCAATGGCCTCTTTTCCCAATTCTGTTAATCCCTGATTTAAAGCAGTTTTTTGATCTAGCAAGTCAGCAAATCCAGGGGAAAACTGCCCGCCTGTTTTATAAGTTCGAGTGTGACCCGTTAGAAAATTTTGATACATGTGGGTCAATGTGAGATAAATAGGAGTATGAGCTTTATGAAAAGACTTGTTATCATTATTCCCCTTAATTCGTTCTATGTTTCTTACTATACTATTTCGCAGGTGATCTATTTCAGATTGGGTTAATTCGTGATATTCCATTCGCTGCATTTTACCGTCTGGTATATCTAGCAATGCATGACCTCCCTCAATGGATAGAAATAGAGGAAGTTTGTTTTCATTTTTAGCTTTTTGATATCCTTGAAAATCACTAACCAGTTCAAACTTATGATTCCAGGTGGCATCTTTTTTTTCTTCAGAGGCAATGTATTCGTACTCCGGAAAGGTTTCACCGTCATAATAATTAACAGGGTTCAATTCTTTAGCCTCTTTGATGTAATTCTTGGCATTTTCAAGCGGAATGCCTGTCATTGATGCAGCTAGGTAAGGTAGCTTTCGTTCATTCACCAAAAGACGCATGAGCCATTTCCAAAACCTACGACCTTTTTTTCTAGGCCTCATAAACCAGCCTCGTTCTATTGGATGTATGACTAAAACACTTGTTTGCATATACCCTGATATGAATTCATTAAGTTGCGATTGAGAGTCTCTTGCCGTTTCCTTGATTTGGTCTCGAATGATCTTGTTTAGTTTTCTGTAGTAAGAATTTCTTCCAATAACACCATTCCAGATATTCTGAAAGGAATTGTTGACCTCATTTCTGTTTTGAAATGGTTTTAGAGAAGGATGCGTATGTAAATCGGAGATTTTCATGGTTTTATGCTGTTGATGATGTGTTCATTAATCCAACCATTGATTTTATACCGTAATGAATCGATACTCGAGAATTTAGTGTTTTTTTCTATAAATCTGTCAAAGTTTCTGCGGGCTTTGATTATAGGTCCCACATTGTGGTGCTCTTCGTATTTTTTCATAATGAAATTTCTTAGAGCTATGATTTCCATTTCTTTATAACCAGGCTGTAATTCCTGAGGTGTATGAACCTTTGTAGTATCTGGGGGAATAGAGATTGTTGGAGGTTTGTTTACAATTTCCACTTCAAAAAGTTTGCTGTCTAGCTCTAGTGTTGAGTGAAGCTCATTATCAACAAACTTAAATTGTGTCGCTCTAGTAACGTAGACCGAGGACTCAATAGGTTTCAACCATTCGATCTTTTCATCTGTTAAGACGTAATTACTCCAAAGAGAGTCTTTTAGGATTGGATATTTAAGATATGTTGGCTCTTCAATAGACTCAAGTCTAAAGAATCTTATAGTATCGCCAACGAACTGATAAGTGAGTTTTCCGTTACTATCATTTATTATTTTATCTCGTTCATTAGCTTTCTGTCCCCATGAATTTTTATCGTCTTTTGAAACGATGATGTCTAATTTATTATCTGTAATCTCGTTATAGAAATCTCTTTTAGCACGAGTATTAATAAGGCTGTCAATAAAATGATTGAAATAGGATAAGTAAGCCAAGCGGTCATTAAACCAGTATTTATAATAAAAAGGTGGTTTATAATAATTTGAATCTTCTTTTTTAACAAGTTTATGTCTTAAAGTAGAATCTATCCACTCAATTTCTTGCTTAATTATCATCGAGTCAATAAGTAATTCAGGTAGGAACCTATTGTAGTAATTGAAGGGGTAATGATAAACTTGGTTATTGATGGTTAATCGGATTCTTACCCGGGAAAGGTTACCAATAAACCTGGTGATCAACTCCTCTCTTCTTTGCTTTAGTTAGGCTATTTTTTTCCTTTTCAATAGCCCTGATATTTTTAGAAACTAGTGAATCTATAAGACTGATCTCATCAAAATCAATGAGTGAATCTTTGAGGATCTCGTTCGACTCATAGATCAGTTCATCTTGATGAAACACAACCGTCTTGATCTCATCCCCTGTCAATAAACTGAAGAATTCCTTCAAGGCTTCTTCTCCATTTTTTTGTGCTTGAGAAACAATTCCAGCTTTTTTGGCATTATTTACTAATTTATTGACACAATGTTGTTTTAACTGATAAAAGTCTGAGTTTTTTTCTGCTATGATTTGAAAGCCTGGAACTCTCTTTTCTGGTATGAACCATGGGTTGATATCCTGATTGAGTATCTCAGCATGGAAACCAAAAAAATGAATGATCTGACGACTCCTGTCATACACAAAATTTCCATCGTTGAGCTCATTGAATTTAAAACCTGCTTTCACACTCCCTCGACCAATTAAACCCGAAAAATTCGGGTGTTATTCATTGAGATGAGGTAACACGTTGAATATGAGGCAATTGATTTTGAATAAGATGACAAAATCTTTCCTCAAATTTGAGGAATCAAAAATCATTCAGTATGAATACAAAACTACTGTAAATCAATTACTTGAATCAACCTGCCACTAGTTGTGGTGAATAATGCAGTCATCCAAAAAAAGGGTTTTTCCCTAAAACAAAATACATTGATAAGTTTGAGTTATGGTGCAGTAGAGGCCGTTTTTAACACGGTTAGGTAAATA
>JBCCLN010000136.1:0-10760 GCA_039026865.1 Bacteroidota bacterium
CTACTTAAAATAATATTTTGAATGAAAGTAATTTACCATGAAATGTATTGAAAATGAGAACTATTGTATATTATTCCTAAATAAAATTTTGGTAAAGTAGCTGAATAGTAACTAATAACTCCCAAATTTTTCTATCTAACCAAATATACAACTATATGAAAATCATAAACTTACAAAAGACACATTTAGTTAGCTATTTTATGTTACCTAGCCACCTCAGCGGCGCATTTCTTGAAATTCGGGTTAGTTCAGTTTTTCAATAGCAAGATTAGCCACCCGTTCTCCAATTGCTAAGGAAGAGGTAGCAGCAGGGGAGGGGGCATTACCTACATTCACGAACTTTTCGTGCTCTATGATAAGGAAGTCATCAATTAATCCTCCTTTTCTGTCACAGGCCTGAGCACGAACTCCTGCGCCTCCTTTGACCAGATCTTTTTTCTCCACCTCAGGAACCAACTCTTGTAATGCTTTGGTAAATGCTGATTTAGAATAAGAACGATAGAATTCTCCAAATCCTGTCTTCCAGTATTTTTTGGCAACTTTAAGAAATCCCGGATAAAAAAGAGAGCCTATCAACTCTCCCCATTTGATATTTCTTTTCTTATATCCCTCTCTTGCATAGGCCAAGACGGCATTCGGACCCGCCTCCACACCTCCGTGAATCATTCTGGTGAAATGAACACCAAGAAAAGGAAAATTTGGATCGGGTACTGGATAAATCAAATTTTTTACTAAGTTCTCTTTTTGAGATGATAACCTATAGTATTCCCCTCTGAAGGGGATGATTCTGTAATTTATTTTGGCACCAGTCATTTTAGCAACCTGATCGGAATGTAGTCCTGCACAGTTAATAACTACTTTAGTTGTAAGTCTTTCACTCGCACTGTGTACATGAATATATCCTTTGGCTTCCTCGAATTTCACTAGTTTGTTTGAAGGGAAAATCTCTCCACCAAAGTGTTTATACTTTTCAGCATATTTATTGATCACCTCTTTGTAGTCTATAATGCCAGTTTGAGGTACATACAATCCTCTGATTCCATTTACGTAGGGCTCATACTCCTTTAGTTCTTCTTTTTCCAGTCTTTTAATCCCAGTCAATCCATTAGCCTTTCCTCTTTCGAATAATGTTTCGAGCGACCCTAGTTGCGATTCATTGGTGGCAACGACTACTTTGCCACAGATTTCATATTTGATCCCTTCTTCGTCACAAAACTTTATGAGTTGGTGGTAACCGTCAACACAATTCTTTGCTTTGTAGCTTCCGGGTTTGTAATAAAGACCTGAATGAATAACCCCACTATTGTGACCTGTTTGATGCTGTGCAATGGTTTGTTCTTTTTCTATCACCGCCACTTTATAGCCTGGGTTTTTCTCTTTGATCTTAAGAGCTGAAGCCATTCCAACGATACCTCCACCTATTACAACAATATTGTACATATATTTACTTAGTTATTAACGCAAATATCGGAGCTACTTACTGGAATGGGAAGTGTGAAGTAAACCGTTTTTTTATACATCAATCAATCCTGTATTCAGGTTATTGAATGGATTCATCTTTAACCAGAAATGGGCTTGATTAACCGGCATTTCAAGATA
This sequence comes from Bacteroidota bacterium, assembly GCA_039026865.1. Lineage (GTDB taxonomy): Bacteria > Bacteroidota > Bacteroidia > Cytophagales > Cyclobacteriaceae > Ekhidna. Next base: position 1,600 of record JBCCLN010000136.1, read on the forward strand.
TTGTGAAGTAACATAGAGCAGCTAACTTCTCATTAGCAGCCATGCAAGCCTATGAACTGAATGGTGATTGGATCTCTATCCGCATTTTGGATGGAATAAAACTCTGATCGAGAAAATAATCAGGGCTTTGAAACATTCATTGGAGATAAGCATCGCATTTAAGTCCCGTATGGAATAATGTAAGTATCTCAATGAATAACACCCGAATTTTTCGAGTTAAATCTTCGCTGAAAGATTGCTTAGATTATTGGAATCCTTTGCAAAACTGGATTTTTGGCTCAAATCGAGGCTTTCAGAATTTCAAAAACGTAGTTTACTGGTCGTAAATGAGGCTTTTGAAATTTTGAGTAACGAAGAGTTGGGCCAAAAGGCGGGTTTTTCAAAGGATTCTTAGATATGTTATCTCAAAGAACGTGATCCATTTTAGAATTATCAATAATTTTGAGTCGTGATTGATTCGATAAAACTTGAACAATTCTTTGAAAATGCCCAGCTATATTAGTTGCTACAGTGGAAAGAAAAGCATCTCTCTTATACCCAAAGTGGAGAAACTTATTTATATGTAAATGAACACCAAACCATCCAACCCATTTAGTATTAAACTTTGATAAAGACCACCTCAATTAAACAATTACTCATTAACTGGGATCTATTTATGCAAACTTGACAGCATAGAATCACTGCGTTGATTCAATTTTATTAGGATTAGAAATACGGAAAAGAAGAATAAAGTTTCATAAAACAATGATTTTAACAGTAAAATTCAATGAGGTTAAATCACGAGATAAGAGATTATGGATATCTTTTTGAAAAGTTAAGGATAATCAACTATAGAATGGCGATTGATGAAGGTGATGCACGAACAAGATTATCCGCGTATTGTTTTGAACTACATTTACTTGCTACCAGAGATTTCCCTGATAAGTTTAAATGTTTACACACAGAACTTAAAAACTTTGAGTGCTCTAGAAATGGAGTAATACATGGATTAAGGAATAAAAGGGCTTCAGGGATAATTGAAAAATTATTAGATCTAGAAATATTCCTATCCTAAAATAAATGGAAATGTGAAGTAGTTGATGAAATTTAAAAATTGCTATCTAATTCAAAAACTATTGTTTAGTAGAAAGTATTAGAACTAGATTGAAAGTATTTTAGAACGAAGAGATATTTTCTTAGATATCACTAAATTCAGCTTACTAAAATGAAGTAAATTCCAATCAACTAATTGTAACTGATAACCTATGAGAAGATTTACCTTAATCTTTTTAATACTTGTTTGCTTAAAACTAGCTGCTCAAAACCCATACATTCCCAAAATACTCTCTATGCAGGATAGGGCTGAGGTAATAGATCATTGGCTCGAAGAAAGAGTAGAAAAAAAACTTCCGGAGATCATGCAACGATCAGAGATAGACATGTGGATTGTCATCGCGCGGGAGTACAATGAAGACCCCATTATTAAAACTTTACTTCCGGCTACCTGGCAATCAGCAAGAAGAACCACTATACTCATTGTATATGATCCGGGAGATAATAAACCTTTAGAAACATTCGGGATGTCTCGATACAATACAGGAAAGCTTTTCAAAACGGTCTGGAATAAAGAAGAACAACCAGACCAATGGAAAGCCCTTGCGGATATGATCATTGCAAAAGATCCCCAGAAAATCGGAATCAATAAGTCTGAAACATTTGCCTTAGCTGATGGTCTTTCATCTACCCATTACGAACAGTTGATGGAAGTTCTTCCAGAAAAGTATCATAAACGAGTAGTAAATGCAGAAAATGTAGCTATAGGGTGGCTAGAAACTCGAACAGGAAGTGAGATGATCGCCTACCAAAATATTGTAAGGATCGCGCACCAGATCATTGCAGAAGGATTTTCAGAGAAGGTTATTCAACCGGGTATTACCACAACTAATGATGTGGTGTGGTGGTATCGAGATCGCATCAGAGAACTTGGTTTCACTGCGTGGTTTCATCCATCTGTTTCACTACAGCGAAAAGATCCTGAGTCATTTGATCATTTAAGATCCTTTTCTGAACGCCCCGAATTACAAATCATTTATCCGGGTGACCTATTGCATGTTGATTTTGGCATCACTTATCTTAGGCTTAATACTGATACACAACAGCATGCTTACGTTCTAAAGGCTAATGAAAGAGACGTTCCACTCTATCTAAAGGCAGCATTTAAAAAAGGGAATCGTGTACAAGATATACTCACCTCAAATTTCAAAGAGGGAAGAACTGGAAATGAAATCTTAAAAGCCACTCTTGACCAGTGTGAAAATGAAGGATTAAAAGGAGTAATTTATACACACCCTATCGGATTTCACGGTCATGGAGCGGGACCAACGATCGGTCTTTGGGATCAGCAAGAAGGAGTACCTGGAAAAGGAGATTACCCTCTGTACAAGCAAACGGCATATTCTATTGAATTGAATGTAGGGGTTTATCTGAAAGAATGGGACAAAGAAATTAGAATTATGCTCGAAGAAGATGCATTCTTTGATGGTGAAGCCATACGATATATTGATGGAAGACAAACAGAAATATTACCTATTCCAAGAATGCTGTACCCTAACGAATAAGTCAATGAAATGAGCATAAACTTAACCCTAAAATTCGGGGTGTTATTCATTGAGATGAGGTAACACGTGGAATAGGAGAATCTTTTGAAAAACCCGCCTTTTGGCTCAACGCTTCGTTACTCAAAATTTCAAAAGCCTCATTTAAGACTACTAAACTACGTTTTTGAAATGCTGAACGCCTCGATTTGAACCAAAAATCCAGTTTTGCAAAGGATGCTATTCAACTACGGTAAATCAATTACTTGAATCAACTCACCACTATTTTTGGTGAATAATGCAGGTTTAAGTAGAATTCATCTAATTGCTTTATTATCAATAATTGATGGTAAAACATATGCTAATCCTAAAACTTCGGGTTAATCAAAATGAACTAAAGGTTTTGTTGCTGTTCCATTAGCCTCTCTGAAATAGATTCTAGGATAATAAGCACATCAAAATCCCCCAAAACATACTTTCATGAGCTAGAAACATTATTTTCTCACTAAAGATGAAGTTTTCTTAGAAGACACTAACTAATGAATTCTCACAATTCATTCTTTAAGCTGTTGAAAATGCATGATTTATAAAAGACTAGCACTTATTCTAGGAAATTGTCTCTTTTCTAATCACGGCAGACTTAATCCCAACAAGGATACACTCTTCTTTATGGCAGAAGATACAGGTCTATGCACCCATTTTAAATACCATAAGCATAAGCTGATTTTGTTTCTATCTGCAATGAGATCCCATGCTGAGGAAGTTGAAAAAGAGTTTCCATTGATCTATTATCAGCTTAATGCGGAGAATCAGAATTTAAGCTATGAAGATAAACTTAAGGAAACAATCAGTGCCTATCCAGATATTGCAGAGATCATAACCTATGATATTGAAGATCATTTTTTTGAGGATCGCTTTAGGAAGTTCTGTAGAAGACAGAAGCTAGAACTTACCATCGTAGATTCTCCCGGATTCATCACTAGAAAGGAGAAATTCAAGGAATATAATCAGGGAGCAAAAAAGCCATTTATGCAGGTTTTCTACAAGCAGCAGCGAAAAGATCTGGGAATCTTGCTTAAAGATGACAAAGAGTCTCCACTGCATGACAGCTGGTCTTTTGATGAAGAAAACCGAAAGAAACTACCAAAAAATATAGCTATACCTGATCAACCTTCCGTGCATCCTACCCATCACACGGAAGAAATTAAGAAACTAGTAGATGAATTATTCTCCGATCACCAGGGAAATTCCGAAAATTTTCATTGGGCTACCAGCCGCAAACAGGTAGTCTATCTATTAGACAATTTTTTCAAAAAACGTTTCAATAACTTTGGTCCATACGAAGATGCTATTAGTAGCAAGGAAACCTTTATCTTCCATTCCGTGCTTTCACCTTATATTAATATGGGTCTTATTACACCTGATGAAGTGGTAGATAAAGCTTTGGAATATTATGAGAATAATAACACACACTTCCCAAGTGTGGAAGGTTTCATCCGCCAGATTATCGGATGGAGGGAATTTATGCGAGGCATCTATCATGAGTATGATAAGGAATTAAATATCAATTATTTCAAGCACAAGCGTAAAATGAAATCCTGTTGGTATGAAGGGACAACAGGTATTCCTCCATTGGATGATTCCATCAAAAAAGCACAAAAGTTTGGATATACACATCACATCGAACGATTGATGATCTTAGGAAACATTATGCTGCTGTGTGAATTAAATCCTAACGAAGTATACAAATGGTTTATGGAAATGTATGTGGACTCGGCAGATTGGGTAATGGCACCTAATGTTTACGGAATGAGCCAATTTGCAGATGGAGGCATTTTTGCTACAAAACCTTATATTGGAGGAGCCAACTATATTAAAAAAATGAGCGATTATGGTTCGGGTGATTGGGAGGATATTGTCAATGGTCTCTACTGGCGATTTATTAACGAAAACCTACAGACGTTTGCCAAAAATCAACGGATGTCTATGATGGTTGCCACTCTTAGAAAAATGAACGAAGAAAAAAAAGAACGGATTTTCAACGCTGCCAATCGTTTTATTGAAAAAGTGACCGCATAAAGGGCTCCTCTAAAAACTCAGATCAAGAATCTGAGGTAGCGTTTTTTTCCTGAGACAAAACGTCAAAAAACGGAGTTTAGCGGCGTTAACCCGCATTATTCACCATAACTAGTGGCGGGTTGATTCAAGTAATTGATTTACCGTAGTTGAATAGCACCCTTTGCAAAACTGGATTTTTGGTTCAAATCCAGGCTTTCAGCATTTCAAAAACGTAGTTTACTGGTCGTAAATGAGGCTTTTGAAATTTTGAGTAACGAAGCGTTGAGCCAAAAGGCGGGTTTTTCAAAAGATTCTATAAAGTAAAATATTCTATCTACATTATAAATGTATCTACCGCCAGAACTTTTGATCTACAGAAACTTTCATAATGTTAAATTTCAAAATAATTAAATGTCACATTAATAGCATTTACCTTATGGTCTCATGTTTTTACATGCTATTTAAACCTAAAAGTGTTTCACTTGATGGATCTGTCCTCCTCCATCAAAAGTTATTCTGCTGTTTTCGTTCGTTTATTTTACTGTTTTGGGGTATTTCAAGCAATAATGAAGTTGCCTTTGATTAGAATGTTATAAACTTTCAACTATCCTCTCGGTTGTATTCCTATGGCAAAGAATTATATTGTTGTCGGAGGTAGTTCCGGAATAGGTTACGAACTTACAAGACAACTATCAGAAGCTGGAAACTATATTACTGTCCTGTCTAGAAACAATCACGAATTAGATCATTTATCCAATGTTTCCCATATTACATATGATATTACTTCGCCAGAAGCCCCTAACATTGAACTAGATAAGATAGATGGTCTGGCATATTGTCCTGGTACCATCAACCTAAGGCCTTTTCATGGATTGAAAGTCGATGATTTTCAGCACGATTTTGACGTGAATGTAAAAGGCGCAGTAAAAGTCCTTCAAACAATATTAAAACAACTTAAAAAATCTGATTATGCTTCAGTGGTTTTCTTCAGTACGGTAGCTGTACAACTTGGGATGCCTTTTCATTCGTCAGTAGCAGCCAGTAAAGGTGCGCTAGAAGGAATGACTAGGGCCTTAGCCGCAGAGCTTGCCCCAAAAGTACGAGTAAACTGTATTGCTCCATCTGTAACGGATACTCCACTAGCCAGCCGAATACTCTCTTCTGATGAAAAGAAAAAGCTCTCAGGAGAAAGACACGCACTCAATAGAGTTGGGACTGCAGAAGAAGTGGCTAAACTTGCATTTTATCTACTCTCTAATAATTCAAGTTGGATCACAGGACAGATAATTGGCATAGATGGAGGGATGTCCGCAACTAGAACTATTTAATGAAAATATTACTCACAGGCTCTACTGGATATATTGGGCGTAGGCTTTTACCTTATCTTGTTGATGCTGGTCATTCGATAGTCTGTCCTGTTCGTGATATAAGGAGATTTGATTTTGAAGATATCGATGACGAATTTCTTAATTATATTGATGTGGTAGAATGCGATTTCCTCGAGAAAAGCAGCCTTGAACATTTACCTCTGGACATAGATATTGCTTATTACTTTATCCATTCGCTTAATTCAAATAGTCTACATTTTGATAATCTTGAAGCTCAATCCGCCTCTAATTTCATCGAATACTTAAACCGAACTCAGGCAACGCAGGTCATCTATCTTGGTGGAATAGCTAATGACGACAACCTTTCAAAACACCTTACCTCAAGGTATCAAGTTGAAAAAATTTTGGAGCAGTGTAATGCAAACCTTACTATCCTCAGGTCCGCTATCATCATTGGCTCAGGTAGCGCTTCTTTTGAGATCATTCGGGATCTTGTGGAAAAACTTCCAATCATGATCACCCCCCAATGGCTATTGAGTAGGTGCCAACCAATAGGTATCGCCAATGTAATGGACTATTTAATTGGTGTTTTAGGCAACGAAAAATCCTATAGACGGGCGTTCGATATTGGTGGAGCGGATATTCTCACCTATAAGCAAATGCTTTTACAATTTGCCGAAGTCAGAAGGCTTAAAAGATACATTTTGACTATCCCTGTTCTAACCATCCGTCTCTCTTCGTTATGGCTCTATCTTGTAACGTCCACATCCTACCGTCTAGCCAGAAATTTGGTCGATAGTATGAAAAATGAGGTGATTGTTAAAGATGACTCCATCAAAGAAATAGTTGATGTCAACCTTTTTACCTATAAAGAATCTCTCGAACGTACTTTTCAAAAGATTGACCAAAAGCAAATTATCTCCTCATGGACAGATGCTTTTGCAAACAATACATTAAATAAGAATTTTTTAAACCAGATAGAAGCCCCAAAATATGGCTGTTTCAAAGACATACGTAACTACTCTTTCAGTAGACGGCCAGAGGAGGTAGTAGAAAACATTTGGAAGATTGGAGGTAATAGAGGATGGTATTATGGAAGCTGGCTTTGGGAGATAAGGGGATTTCTGGACAAATTGGTCGGAGGAGTTGGCCTTCGCCGAGGAAGAAGAAGCCCGGATGACTTAAAAGATGGCGATGCGTTGGATTTTTGGCGAGTGCTGGAAGCGAATAAAAAAAATAGACGCTTGCTCTTGTATGCAGAAATGAAGCTACCCGGTGATGCTTGGTTAGAGTTTAAAATCAAAACAAGTGAAAACCAAAATCATTTAATCCAGACCGCAACTTTTCGCCCTCTTGGCCTTGGCGGTAGGCTCTATTGGTATCTGGTTCTTCCTTTCCATGGATTCATTTTTAAAAATATGGCTAAAAATCTAATTCGTTACCACTCCTAGTAAAGATGTCCAAACCTACCGTTACTATATTTTGGTTTAGAAGAGACTTTCGGCTGCATGATAATCATGGATTGTATCGTGCACACCAGGAAGAAGCGCCTGTTCAACCTGTTTTTATTTTTGATACGGATATTCTCGATAACCTGAGTAATAAAAAAGATGCCCGGGTGGAATTCATCCATCAGGAAATAGAAAGACTCCATCTTGAGTTATCAAAAAAAGGGGTCTCCTTAGACGTAAGGATCGGTAAACCTGTGGAAGTTTGGAAAAAGCTCTTGGATAATTACACAGTTCAAATGGTCTGGGCAAACAGGGACTATGAGCCTTATGCTCGCGAAAGGGACCAGGAAGTTTATCATTTGCTCAAAGAGAAAGGCGTGGCGTTTAAGGCGAAAAAAGATCATGTTATTTTTGAGAAAAGTGAGGTTGTAAAAGATGATGGTAATCCTTATGTTGTTTATACACCTTATAGTAAGCTTTGGAAAAAGCTATTGACTGAAAATCACTTAAATTCCTTTAAATCGGAAAATGAAACCCATTGGTACCAGTCAAACATTAGGCAGCCTATACCAAGCTTACAAGAGATTGGGTTTATATCTGCTGGTATAGATTTTCCTTCTAGGATACCGGATGAAAAAATCATTACTAATTATGAGGAAATGAGAGATGTACCATCCCTTAGAGGGACCACTCGTTTGAGTGTACATCTGAGGTTTGGAACAATCAGTGTTCGACAACTGGCAAAAAGAGCAAATGTTCTAAGTGAAAAGTATCTTAATGAATTAATCTGGAGGGACTTTTATCAATCCATCCTCGGTCACTTTCCAAAAGTCGTAAATCAAAACTTCAGCAGTAAATATGATAAGATAGAGTGGAGAAATAATGAAGAAGAATTTGAAAAGTGGACAAAGGGAAAGACAGGATACCCCATTGTGGATGCTGGAATGAGAGAATTAAACGAAACAGGATTTATGCATAACCGTGTACGCATGATCACGGCAAGTTTTTTGACCAAACATTTGCTGATAGACTGGAGGTGGGGTGAAGCCTACTTCGCGGAAAAGCTACTCGATTACGAACTGGCAAGCAACAATGGTGGCTGGCAGTGGGCAGCGGGAACGGGAGTAGATGCTCAGCCCTATTTCAGGATATTTAACCCATACTCACAGACGGAGAAGTTTGATAGGAACCGAGAATATATTAAAAAATGGGTGCCGGAAATAGATACAGATAAATACCCTGAACCAATGGTAGAACATAAAATAGCAAGACAGCGCGCACTGGAAACCTATAAGGCAGGCATGCAATAAATTGATTTATGATGCCGGAAGAATAGAGGGGATCTACGACAGTCTCATACTCTATTCATGGTCTGTGACGCCCAGACTAATAAACAAGCGTATAGCACTTACACGAAAGTAAGTCTCTTATAAAGTAACTCTAATCCGCATTATTCACAAAAAATAGTGGTGAGTGATTCAAGTAATTGATTTACCGTAGTTTCATATTCATAATGAATGATTGTTGTCCTCAACTTTGGGGAACGATGTTGTTCGCTCATTCGAAATCAATTATCTCAGAGAATCCTTTGCAAAACTGGATTTTTGGTTCAACTCTTCGTTACTCAAAATTTCAAAAGCCTCATTTACGACTAGTAAACTACGTTTTTGAAATTCTGAAAGCCTCGATTTGAACTAAAAATCCAGTTTTGCAAAGGATTCTCTGAGATAATTGATTTCGAATGAAAGGAC
>JBCCLN010000137.1:0-10730 GCA_039026865.1 Bacteroidota bacterium
AAAATTGATGGTTTCCAAATCAAAACTTATGGAACTAAAAGCGTCACTAACGGTATTTCCGGTGGAAAGGTCTGCAGAACCTATGATGTCCCAACTGTTTGCCATAAGTACCAGATCAATGGGAAACGTAAAACTGGATGAAAAATCATAGTCTCGTTGAATAAATAAAGGACTATAAAAAGATTCTGACCTAATCAATTCAGCATTTACTTCGAAGTATAAATAGTAATATCCACTCATCACACTCTCAAAAACGATCTTATCCGTATCAAAAACACCCCGAATAGCATTTTCGAGTATTCCTTCGCTATCGTTATTGGTGGTTGTAAGACTGTTTGAAATGAGATAGTAATTGACTGAATTGTAATTAAAGCTTTGATCCAGATTATCGATTTCAAGCTCTCCTTGTGAAATAAATTGACTAATATCAGTACTTTTACTGGTTGAGCTTCCAGATATGACTTCAAAAGATTCCATAAGAAAGCCTTTAGTACCAAGATCTAATCTGTAATAGTAGATTCCGGCGTTAAGCGGTCCTACGGTTACATTGCCATTCTCATCAGTAAGACCCTCGAAAGCATTGCCAGACTGAAATGCATTCTGGGAAAATGAACCAGGTGAGTTTTTAGAAACTCGTATTTCAGAATTAGCTATCGGAGACGCAGCGTCTACAAAGCTTAAAGTTACTATTCCTGAAGTATCTAATGCAACATTTAAATCATCATTAGTACATGATAAAGTAATGGCGGCAATAATAAAAAGCAGTGTAATTTTTTTCATTTCATTTCATTTTTACGTTAAATGTAAGCATAACAGCACGTCATACTATTCAACACATATATTTATTCGATTAAAAAAAATCCGGAAAGAGAAGGCTTAAAAGTTTGAAAGGGATCGGACTTTTACCATGAGAACCTTGGAATGTGATTTTGCAAAATATAAATTGTACCGGTCAATTAAAAGTTGCAACATAATACTCAAAGTTTTGACCGTAATATTCTATTACTAAATCACCACTCGTTGAATAAAAAATATCTAATATGTACCTAACGAATGACCCATTAACAGTGGTGTTATCTAAAAAAATATTCATTGATCCATTTAAAAATGCATTAGTGGAATATTCTGCCGAAAACGTAGTATTGTCGCTAAAGGTAAAAGTGATAGTTTCAGAATCAAAGTTTATCGAACTAATATCGTTATTGGCGGTAATATCTGAGAAAAGTTCTTTGGTTTCAGTGATATTCCAGTTGCTTAAGATAGTAAAGACAGGAAACAAAAAACTGGATGAAAAATCATAGTCTCGTTGAACAAACAAAGGACTATAAAAAGATTCTGACCTGATCAATTCGGCATTTACTTCAAAATATAAATAATAATATCCACTCACTACACTCTCAAAAGTTACCTTGTCCGTATCGAAAGTACCTTTAATGGCATTTGCAAGTATTTCGTCATTATTATCTTCTGTTATTGAAATATCGTTTGAAGTGAGATAGTAACTGATTAAATAATAATTGGCTAAGCTGTAATCCAAGGCCTGAGCTAAATTTTCGATTTCAAACTCTGCTCTTGAGCTAAGTTGACTAATATCAATGTCTTTACTAGTTGAACTACCAGATATGACTTCAAAGGATTCTATAAGAAAGCCTTTATTGCCAAGGTCTAATCTGTAGTAGAAGGTTCCTACGTTGAGTGGCCCTATGGTTATATTGCCGCTTTCGTCGGTAAGACCTTCGAAAACATTACCCGATTGAAAGAAATTCTGTGAATTTGTAGAAACTCGTATTTCAGAATTCGCTATTGGAGATCCGGAATCAACAAAGTTTAAAGTTACTACGCCTGAAGTATCTAATACAACATTTAAATCATCACTATTCGTACATGATAAAGTAATGACGGCGGTAATAAAAAGCGGTGTAAAATTTTTCATTGCATTCAATTTTTTGCGTTTAATGTAAACATAATAGCACACTATACTATGCTACACATATATTTATTAGATTAAAAAAGCGCCAGAAACGACAAAGCTTAAAAGTTCCAAAGAGATCCGGACTTTTACCATGAGAACCTTTGAATGTGATTTTGCAAAATGTGAATTAGACTAGCTCAATTGAAAGTAGCCATGTAATAAGCAAAATTCTGATCGTAATATACTACCCTTAAATCACCATTCGCTGAGTAAAAAACATCTAATATGCCCCAAACGAATGACTCATTAATATCGGTATTATCCAGAGAAATATCTATTGATCCATTCGAAAATGTACTGGTAGAATATTCTGTTGAAAACGTAGTACCGTCACTAAATGTAAAATTGGTGGTTTCAAAATCAAAACTTACCGAACTAAAAGCGTCACTAACGGTATTTCCCGTGGTAAGGTCTGTAGAACCTATTATGTCCCAACTGTTTGCCATAAGTACCAAATCGATGGGAAACGTTAAACTGGATGAAAAATCATAGTCTCGTTGAATAAACAGAGGACCAAAAAAAGATTCTGCTCTCATCAACTCAGCATTTACCTTAAAATATAAATAATAATATCCACTCACCACACTCTCAAAAGCTACCTTGTCCGTATCGAAAGTACCTTGAATAGCGTTTGCTAGTATTTCGTCATTATTATCTTCTGTTATTGAAACATCGTTTGAGATGAGATAGTAACTGACTAAATAATAATTGACTAAGCTGTAATCCACGTTTTGATTGAAGTTCTCAACCTCAAACTCTGCTCTTGAGCTAAGTTGATTAATATCAATATCTCTATTAGTTGAATTACCAGATATGACCTCAAAAGATTCGATAAGAAAGCCTTTATTGCCAAGATCTAATCTATAGTAGAAGGTTCCTACGTTGAGTGGCCCTACGGTTATATTGCCACTTTCGTCGGTAAAACCTTCGAAAACATTACCCAATTGAAAGAAATTCTGTGAATTTGTAGAAACTCGTATTTCAGAATTCGCTATTGGAGATCCGGAAACAACAAAGCTTAAAGTTACTACGCCTGAAGTATCTAATACAACATTTAAATCATCACTATTCGTACATGATAAAGTAATGACGGCGGTAATAAAAAGTGGTGTAATTTTTTTCATTTGACTATTATTTTTTGTCTGACGCAAACGTAACGGTATAATGTTAAGAATCGTCTATCCTCCCAATAAGATTTTCCGAAACAATAGGGGGCTTAAAGATTTCAAATGAGATCAAACTTTGCTACCAGAAAATGGAACATGATTTTGCTGAATATGAAATGTGCTATCGAATTAGGCTCTTATATAAATAGCACTGGCAAGCTGCAAACAAAAAGAAAAAGAAAAAGGATCATTCAGATAAAATAAGTATAAATATTCAACTACGGTTAAATCAATTACTTGGATCACTCGCCACTATTTGCAGCGAATATGCGGTCTGAAAGCCTGGTCAGTGTCTCTTACGGTGGCATTACAAAGCCGTAAAATTGTATCTGATAGGTATTTAGTCAGAATTGAAAAACTCTATTTAAGGGCTTTTCAAAATTTCTTCTACTTTTTGTGTTTACTCAAAGCGTTCTTTTTACTTCTTTCACTTCAAATCCTTCAATCACGTCCCCCACTTTGATATCATTAAAGTTTTTGATACTTATTCCACACTCATAACCATTTTTCACCTCGTTCACGTCATCTTTGAATCGTTTTAGTTGGCTGATGTCACCAGTATAAACGACAATACCATCTCGGATTAACCTTACCTTATTCGATCTTTTCACTGTACCATCAGTCACATAACATCCGGCAACGGTTCCCACTTTTGAAATCTTAAATACTTCCCTTACTTCAATATTACCTGTGATGACTTCTTCACTAGTTGGCTCCAGCATTCCCTCCATTGCATCTTTTACATCGTTGATAGCATCATAAATAATCGAGTATAACCTGATTTCTATTTCCTCTGTCTCAGCAATTTTCCGCGCACCGGCGGAAGGCCTTACTTGAAAACCAACAATTATCGCATCAGAAGCAGAAGCAAGCAATACATCTGATTCTGAAATTTGACCTACACCTTTATATAAAATATTTACCTGAACTTCTTCAGTAGATAGCTTCAATAGCGAGTCTGATAAGGCTTCAATAGATCCGTCAACATCTCCCTTAACGATTACATTAAGCTCCTTAAAATTTCCTATGGCCAATCTACGCCCAATCTCATCCAGGGTAATGTGTTTCTTGGTGCGGATACTTTGTTCACGTAGGATCTGCTCTCTTTTCGTTGCAATCTCACGAGCTTCTCGGTCGCTCTCCATTACATTGAACTTGTCACCTGCCTGAGGGGCACCATCAAGACCTAAAACCTGGACAGGTGTAGATGGCGCTACCTCATTGAGTTTATGGCCTCTGTGATCAAACATTGCTTTGACCTTACCAAAATAAGGGCCTGCAAGTAGGACATCACCTATTCGCAATGTCCCCGCTTGTACCATGATAGTGGACACATAGCCCCTGCCTTTGTCAAGAGAGGCTTCTACTACTGATCCTACCGCCGGTTTATTTGCGTTCGCTTTTAATTCAAGAAGTTCTGCTTCCAAGAGAACTTTATCAAGAAGCTCATCTATTCCCTCTCCGGTTTTTGCAGATACGTGCTGACACTGATATTTACCTCCCCAATCTTCTACCAAAATATTTATATTGGATAAATCTTCTTTTATTTTATTAGGATTCGCATTCGGTTTGTCTATTTTATTAATGGCTATTACAATAGGAACACCTGCCACCTGCGCATGATTGATGGCTTCTTTAGTTTGAGGCATTACTGAATCGTCAGCAGCAACCACAATTATTGCGACATCCGTAATTTTAGCTCCACGTGCTCTCATGGCAGTAAATGCTTCGTGACCCGGAGTATCTAAAAATGCGACTCGCTTCCCACTATCGGTCATAACATCATACGCGCCAATGTGCTGTGTAATACCTCCGGCTTCGCCTTCGGTTACTTTGGCATCTCTTATATAGTCAAGCAGCGAGGTCTTACCATGATCTACATGGCCCATTATCGTGACAATAGGAGCACGATTTGCAAGTTGGCTTTCATCATCTTCCTGTTCAACGATTTCCGTATCTTCCTTCGCTTCCGAGAAATCAACATCGTAACCAAACTCATCTGCTATTACGGTTATTGTTTCAGCATCCAATCTCTGGTTGATGGAGACGAACATACCTAAAGACATACACACGGAGATGACATCATTTACCGTCACATTCATAAGTGATGCAAAATCACTTGCCGAAATAAATTCTGTGACTTTTAGTGTTTTTGAGGATTCTTGCTCCTGAAGCTGCTTTTCTTCTTCTGCCTCAGCCTTTGCTGTTCGCTTATCTTTTCTGTATTTTGATCGTTGCGAATTTGACTTACCACTACTCCCGCTAAGTTTTGCGAGTGTCGCCTTAATCTTATCTTGAATTTCCTTGTCCGAAAGCTCTTCTGTTTTTCTGCCCGATGTCGTTCGATTTCGATCATTGTTCGATTTATTTCCAGCTACTCCCTGAGGTCTTGCTCTTTCAGATTGAATGCGTTTTCGAGGACGTTTTTTTCTGTCTTGCTTGGAATCCGAAGAAGCTACCGGTTTTGGCTTATCTTTAGGTAGTTCTATTTTGTCCAGGACTTTTAATCCTCGCAACGAATCTGCTTTTCCTTTTATAACCTCTGTTTCCTGTTTTTCTACAACTTTCGGTTCTGCTTTATGCTCTTGAGGTTGCGGCTTCGGTTTTTCTTCAATCTTCTGTTCCACCTCACGGGTAGAAACCTTTTTCTCCTTTGGCCTATCTTGATGTATCCTTTGTTCTTTCGTTTCAGAGCTTGGTTTGGGCTCAGGTTTCTTCAGTTCCGGTTTCTTTTTCTCTAGATCTATCTTACCGATCACCTTTGGGCCGTCTAGTTTCTTCTTGGCAGATATCTTTTGGGGCTCAGGTTCTGTGGAACCAACATTGTCTTTAATTAAAATTCTTTCATCATCGATTTTTTCATCGGTTTTTTTATCTACCTTGATTACCATGTCGTCGGTCTTTCCCCCGATGGTTAGTTCTGATGCTTCTTCTTTGTCATGAGCGCTTTCAGCGAATTTTCTCGCAAGCATATCATACTGTTCCTGTGGTATTTTTGAGTTAGGATTAGAATCCACCTTATACCCTTTTTCCTGAAGGAAATCCAGAATTGTATTTTTACCTACGTTGAGCTTTCTTGCTACTTGACTTAGTCTGTACTCTGCCATATAATACATTCAAAGTTAAACCTATTCAAATTCTTGGCTCAAAATCTGAATAACTTCGTGTACTGTTTCTTCTTCCAAATCTGTTCTTCTCACAAGATCATCACTGCTAAGCTTGAGTACACTCTTAGCGGTATCCAAACCTACTCTTTTTAATTCATCAATAACCCAATCTTCCAATTCATCAATAAACTCATCTAAATCCACATCTTCTTCAGAAGCTTCATCAAGCTCGCGGAAGACATCTATTTCCATACCAACCAGCTTACTTGCCAACTTTATGTTTTGTCCTCCTTTTCCAATTGCCAATGAAACCTGATCTGGCTTGAGATAAACCGCAACCCTTTTTTTATCATCACTAATATTCAGGCTCGTAATTTTTGCCGGACTTAGCGCTCTGGATAGGTAGAGCTCAAGGTTATCTGTATAATTGATTACATCAATATTTTCATTCTGGAGTTCCCTTACTATAGAGTGAATTCTTGATCCTTTCATGCCAACACAAGCTCCTACCGGATCTATTCTATCGTCGTAAGATTCAACGGCTACTTTAGCGCGTTCCCCTGGTTCGCGCACCACATTTTTTATAGTGATAAGGCCATCATACACTTCTGGTACTTCAGCTTCAAACAAGCGCTCCAGAAAAACCGGAGAGGTTCTCGATAGAATAATTTTGGGATTTCCGTTAACCATTTCTGCTCTGTGAACGATCGCACGAACGGTGTCTCCTTTTCGATACCTGTCTTTGGAAATTTGCTCACCTCTAGGAATAGTGAGTTCATTACCTTCTCCATCTGTCAGTAAGATCTCTCTTCCTAGAACCTGATAAACTTCACCTTGTATAATCTCGCCAACCAGATCCTTATATTTTTGAAATAGTATGTCTTTTTCAAGGTCTTTGATTTTTTGAATCAACGTTTGACGGGCAGTCATTACGGCCCTTCTTCCAAAATATTCAAGCTTAATTTCTTCAGCTACTTCTTCTCCTATTTCAAAATCAGGTTCAATTTTTCTTGCTTCGGAAAAACTTATTTTATCGTGATCCCAGATATCTTCGGAATTATCATCCACAATTTCTCTAAATCTCCAAATTTCTAAATCCCCATTATCTGCGTTGATTACAATATCAAAATTATCATCCGTTTCATATTTTTTCCGGATCATGGTTCTAAATACATCTTCCAAAATACGAATCATCGTGGGGCGATCAATATTCTTACCCTTGGCAAAATCCGCAAATGAATTAATTAAAATTGATGCTTCCACTTACTTAAATGATATTTTAACTTTTGATTGTTTTATTTCATTGTAGAGGAAAAATTTTTCGCCTACGCCAGTTTTAAGTGAGATCTTTCCTTCATCTACTTTAATTAGTTTTCCTTCTATCTTCTCCCCGTTCATTAACTCCACTTTTAAGCCTCTGCCTACATTCTTTCGATACTGCCTACTTAAAATCAAGGGAAAATCTAGACCTGGCGAAGATACTTCTAGTGTATATTTTCCTTGTATCAGATCCTGCGCTTCGATTTCAGCACTAAGTTTTCTACTTACTTTACTACACTGATCGATAGAAATCCCATCATCACCATCTATAAAAACAAGTACTTTCTTATTCCCAATCTTTCCTTTTATCAAAATCTCTATTAAAAAAAGATTTTCTTCCTCAAGAATTGATTCTACTATTTCTTTAATTCTATGTGCTTCCATAGTACCATAATAAAAGAGGGGACAAATTGTCCCCTCAAAGTTTGTTTTCTGTTCACGTAAAAGTAGAAAACTAACGTATAAAACCGTCAAAATATCTTAACAAATGTGTTCGGCGAATCAAGTATGTCTATAAAATCGTGTGAATCATCTAAACTTGAAGTTGAAAATATCATAACCTTTTGATCCTTTGTAAATTAGTGGCACGTGTACCAACATAACAAAACATAATTTATTGTTTATTTTTCGTAAGCATGACCACCGCCCTTCCTAGTAAGATTTGCAAGTTGATCAAATCAGTAAATGATAAAATCTAGCTGTAATTCTTTTGAGAAATTTTTCTCTATCCTAGCCTTAATCGTTTCTCTAAAATCTGTTGGCCAGGAAAACTCTGTAGGAATTAACACGAACACACCTAATTCGAATGCAGTACTTGATTTAATGTCACCTAACCTCAATCAAGGATTCCTGGTTCCAAGATTACCAAGAATTCGCAGGAATGCAATGAATCCAAACTTAACCAGTCTGGAAAATGGACTAATAGTGTTTGATACGGATGACGATAGATTCTACCATTGGGTAGATACCGACTGGGTAGCAGGTCTTGGAGTACTAAGTTCTAGTACTGGAGGCGGAGACCTTCAAGGGGAATTCCCCAATTTATTTATTCGGTCACAGGCGATAACCAGCAATAAATTAGCTGAATCTGCGGTCTCTACGCAAAAAATCTTAAATGGTGCAATCACCACAAATAAGATCAGTGACAATGCAATTACTACAGATAAAGTTGTCGATGGCGCAATTACAGGTGAAAAACTAGAAACTTTAACCAGTATCACACCTGGTACTACTTTTGGAAGTTCATTTACTGTTCTACAGATATCACTCGATAATAAAGGACGAGTAGTGGGCTTGAGCGAAACAGGCATTTTGATCACCTCCGAAAATATTGAGAACCTCTCGCTGCAAAATGAAGATATAGCAAATCAAACTATAACCATATCAAAAATTGATCCGGATGACAATACCAATAGAGTACTGGCAATTAATTCTGCAGGGCAGATTTTTTGGGAAGACCGATCGAGTTTTGCTACGTCGGCTTTAATAAGCAATAACATTTACATTGGTAATGCTCAGAATAAAGCAGAAAATAAGCCGATTGGTGGAGATATTTATGCAATTAACACTGGAACAATTGCAGATTTTCAAATCAATGCGTCGGCAGTTGCAACTGATGAAATCCTGGATGAAACAATCAACGCTTCTGATATCGGTACGGATGCTGTTGATTCTGATGAAATAGTAAGTGAGGCAGTCGGTACAGAAGAAATAGCAAATGGCTCTATCCAAACCATTGATGTTTCCAATGATGCTGTAACTAAAGAAAAAATTAATGAAGATGTAGCAGGATTAGGCTTGAGCAAAAATCCAACCAATGCTTCATTGCAAATAAATCTAGGAAATGGGTTGAAATTCAATGATGACGATCTAGAAATGGATCTTGATACTATTGCAGGAGATGGTTTGTTGGGAAATGATAATATATTGAATGTTAATGTGGATGATATTACACTTGAAACCAATATAGATCAGGTGAGAATCAAGGCTCAGGGAGTACGAAACAATGAATTAGCTAATGATGCAATTACTTCCGATAAGGTAAAAGACAATGAGGTCAATTCGGCCGACATTGCTAACAGTACAATTATCAATGAAGATGTGGACTCAACTGCCGCAATTGAAGGTACCAAAATAAATCCTGATTTTGGTATTCAGGATTTAATAACTACAGGAACAATAACAGGAACAACATTAACAGATGGCATAATGTCCACTACCAGTGGGGTAGTGACCGGAGTTGCCGGTATTGATGTTGACAATATCAATCTTGATGGGAACATGATTTCATCAACCAATACGAATGGGTCTATAATATTAGATCCTAATGGAGGTGGAATTGTAGATGTCAGCTCATCCCTATTATCCAATGTCATGGATCCGATTAATTTGCAAGATGCAGCGACTAAAAATTATGTTGACATTGAAATCAGTAACAGCGTGACTGCTGACAATGGTCTAAATAAGGATCCTGATGGGAATATTCAACTAGGCGGTGACCTTAATGAACCTACAATTATCGGGATAGAAGCCAGCACCTCACTCACCATCTCTGATGCCGCAGAAAATAATGTGGTCACTTTTAATGAAAACGGAGAGATCTCTATAGGAAATGGATCCGTAACCACCGGATCGGGGCAAATAGATTTCAACGGAAATGTAGATGCAAACAGTGGATTGGATGTGTCTGGTACGGTGAATCTAGATGCTGGAGAAATAAATGCTATTGAGATATCCAATGATGTTGCCGGAGTGGGACTTAGTAAAAATCTAATTAGCAGTGCCTTAGATCTTAATGTCGCAAAGGATGGCGGTCTTCAAATTATAGATGATTCCATAAGCCTTGCGATAGTTCCTCTAGAAAATCAGATCTTAATTGGACATAGTTCTGGTTTTGTGAATGCTACTGTAAGTGGAGATGTTGAAATCACTTCTGATGGATTTAATATCACTTCTGACCTGGTCGCTGGTGCCGTAGAGGACGATGAAGTCGACAACAACCTCACCATCGACGCAGGATCAGTGGATAACTCGCCGATCACCGCACAAGACCACACGTTTACTCTTGAAGATGACCTCGATGATACTAAAGTAGCGGCCTTCGAACTTAGCAACATCACTTCGGGTACTACCAGGACATTGACTGTTCCCGATGCAGATGGAACC
>JBCCLN010000138.1:0-10689 GCA_039026865.1 Bacteroidota bacterium
ATTTTGGATGGAATGTAAACCCTGATTGAGAATAATCAGGGCTTTGAAATAGTAATTGGAGATGAAGCATCGCACTTAAATCCTGTATGGAATACTATAATTACTCAACTACCTTCTCTTGGCTGCTTTATGGTAAAACCATAAAATGAATTATTGATGAAGAAGCACCATTTTGAAAGTATGCCCCTCCTTCGCCCCGAGCAGCGGGTATTGATGTGGGTTCAAGAAGCATGATGTAGCCATTGGCCAGGATCAGGAAAAGGAGGCTGCCGTCTTTGGAGTGTAGGCCAGTGATCATAAAAAGCGTATTGCCTTTTTAAAAGCCCATAAGATGGTTACTGTTGCCATGGAGCGCACTGGCAGCTATTGGCAAGCACTGTTCCTGGCACTTCAACATGCTGGGTTTGACCTTTTATGGGTATCCGGCCATCAGACAAAGAAGGTAAGGGCAAAAACAGAGGTCAAAGATGGTGTCTGGATTTAACCAATTTATAAAATCCTTGAAAGAAACTTTTAATAATAGTGACATTTAAGACTTTAATATTTAAATTACATTTAGGACTTAAATCAAACGTTAAAATTAATGAATAAATACTCATTAGGAGAATTTGAAGAGATTGTGATGCTTACTGTGGCGGTACTTTATGAAAATGCCTATGGTATTTCTATCAAGGAGGAGATAGAGCAGAGACTTAAGAGGAAGGTAAGTGTCGGCGCTATGAGAACTGCCTTAAGTAGGTTAGAAAAAAAAGGGTTTCTAGATTCAGAGTTTGGAGAGGCCACTGCGGTAAGAGGAGGTAAAAGAAAACGATATTATAAAGTAACCCCACTTGGTAAGCATGCCCTGGATCAGGTGATGGAAACACGAAAACACCTTTGGAATGCCATACCTTCAGTAGCGTTTGACTTCAAATTTTCATAAGAATAGATATACTACCATCACTGTAAAATGAAAGAAGAACTCTTAAAACAATCTAATATTTTGAGGGCAAGTGGATCTGGTCAAAGAATAGGAAACAACTTTCATCAATGGGATTTCAACGTAGGAAAAGATACTACTATTGGAGGCGAAACTCTTCCCAATATCCATGTTGATTATGACTATTTGGAAGTGTCTGGGATTAAATTAGATAAAGGCAGGTCATTTTCGAAAGCTTGTGAGCAAGATAATAGTCTTTCATTTGTCATCAATGAATCCTTTGCTAGAGAGCTTGGATTTGAAGACCCGATAGATAAAAAGGCAGCGCATTCTTTGCATTACAAGGTGAATGCCCTCTCGATGGTAGTACATGAAGATTGGAGTTACGGCAAAATGTCCGCAAAGATCAATGGACAAAATGTAGCAACTGCACTAGAAGAAATCGAGAATGTCTATGATCAATTTGTAAAAAGTTTCCCGCTGGAGTATGATTTTTTTCAATTCTGTTCATTCATAGAGAAATGAGTAAGGTAAAGAAAATACCTCCAAAGTTTCCGAAACGTCTATTGAATTGGTTTTGTAAACCTGATCTTTTAGAGGATGTTGAAGGTGACCTTTCCGAACTCTTTATCGAACGAGCTCACAAAAACCTATTAAAAGCTAGAATGAGCTACTTCTTAGATGTTTTACTTCTTTTTCGACCGGGGATCATCAAAAATTTAGAATTCAAAAACGGACTAATCAATACTACTATGTTTAAAAATTTTCTAAAGGTAGCTTTTCGTAATGCCATGCGATACAAAAGCTTTACTGCATTAAATCTCTCAGGACTTTTGATAGGAATTTCGTCGAGTATACTCATACTATTGTGGATTCATGATGAAGTTTCTATTGATAAGTTTCATGAAAATGGTGATAAGATTTATCAGGTTTTCAGAAATATGAAGCAATCTGGGGGTGAAGTCAGCACTACCTTTAATATACCAAAACCAATGGCTGACCTGATGAAAACCGAATACTCAGAAGTAAACGAAGTATCACAAATCAGCTGGCTAATCTTCATGGATTTTGAAAGAGGAGAAAATCATTCTACTGAGCAAGGTTTTTTTGCAACTCCAAATTTCCTTAGGTTATTTTCTTTTGAAATCATAGTTGGAGACAAAGAAACTGCACTGGATGATCTTAGTTCCATTGTGATTTCAAGAGCAGTGGCTGAGAAATATTTCGGATCAGGATGGAAGAATAAAGCACTCGGAGCTTCTCTGAAAATTGATGGAGAAAGAGATGCACTTGTCAGCGGAGTGTTTGAAAACCCCGGTTCGAACTCAAGTTTGCAGTTTGATTGGCTTCTGCCCGCGGAGTATTTTATAAGCCGCAATGAATGGATGAATGATTGGGGGAACGGAAGCTTCAGAATCTATTTTACTACCAACTCTCCGGAGCAGATAGATGCCGTAAGAGAACGTATGTATGATGAAATTATTACCAACGCTGCCGGTCAGTATAATGCAGGGGAGGAATATTTGATCGCTCAGAAATTTCAGGATCACTACCTCTATTCCAACTTCGATAATGGAGTGATTAATGGAGGAAGGATCGATTATGTAAATATTTTATCCGCAGTGGTCATATTTATTTTGGTGATCGCAGCAATTAATTTCATGAATCTCTCCACGGCATGCTCAGGAAGAAGATCTAAGGAAATAGGACTCAGAAAAGTGATGGGTGCACAAAAGAATTCCATAAGTACCCAGTTTTTCTTCGAATCTATCTTGCTGTCAGTAATTGCAACATCACTTTCTATCTTTATTGTTTGGTTAATGCTTCCCTATTTTAATCAACTTGTTTCAAAGCAACTTTTTTTGGATTTTCTACAACCAATAACCTGGTATTTTTTGATAATTCTAACACTTTTTATTGGAATTTTAGGTGGACTTTATCCAGCGGTACTGCTGCCTTCATTCGGGATAATCAATGCGCTGAAAGGCTCTGTGAAACAGTCATTAGGGGCAGCATATTTTCGTAAAGGACTTGTTGTTTTTCAGTTTGGAATTTCTACGTTGCTAATTATTGGTACTGCAGTGATACATTCTCAACTTCAATATGTTTTGAATAAAGACTTGGGTCTAGACAAAGAAAACATGGTTCAGGTTCGCTTGGGAGAAGATTTTGGTGAGCGACTTCAAACCTATCGGATAGAGCTTCAGAAAATATCAGAGGTTAAAGCTATGACGGCAGCATCAGGAAATCCTATCTCTTATGGACGTTCTACCAGCTCTGCCAAGTGGGAAGGAATGAACAGTGGAGCATATGAGATTAATGTCCTTCTAACGGATGAGTACTTTATTGAAACTATGGGAATGGAGATGAGCAGTGGCAGAAGCTTTGATGATCAAATCACAGATTCCACTAGTTTCATAATCAATGAAGTAATGGCTGATTTGATGGGATTTGATGACCCTTTAGATAAGCAGTTATCATTTTGGGGGATAGATGGTAAAGTGATTGGAGTAGTAAAGAATTTCCATATGAGAGACATGTACGAACCCATTGCCCCACTTATTATTTCTTGCATTGATCCCTCAATTACAGATAGGGCTTTGATCCGAATTCAGGGAAATCCAAATGATGCGTTAAAATCAATAGAATCAGTGACTAAGCAACTAAATGTGAGTCAAGATTTTAATTACCAATTCCTTGACCAAAGCTATGCAGAGAGCTATCGGAATGAAATCACTGTAAGTTCATTAGCTAAAATTTTTGCAAGTATTTCAATATTTATTTCATGCTTAGGACTCTTGGGTCTTTCAGCGTTTACCGCTGACCAGCGAGTAAAAGAGATTGGTATCAGGAAGGTGCATGGTGCTAGTGTGAAGCAGCTCATCTTGTTACTTTCCAGAGATTACTCGGTGCTTATGCTATTAGCTTTTCTTATCTCAATCCCCTTCGGTTACTATTATTCAAATCAGTGGTTAGAGGGATTCAAATTTAGAACTTCTTTAAATCCCCTTTTATTTCTTTTTGCTGGATTAGTCACGTTCTTGGTAGGTGCTTTTACAGTGAGTTTGAAATCACTTCAAGCAGCTAAGATGAATCCAGTAGATACCTTGAAAAACGAATAATCAAGTTCCATAAGCAATCAAATAGTCTTTAATCCACTCGTAGCGAATAGAATGTGTTTTCTCGTGTCCCTTTTTCAAAATATCTCCACGTATTACATCTTCTGATTCAAACGTAACTTTGATCTCATCTCTTAAGCTTAAAAACTTTCTGCCAAAGATCTTGTAAACAACTTCTTTTGCACACCAAATTGCACAAAGGTTATTTAGATCATCTTTGTAGTTTACCTCAGATTCATGAAGAAACTTATGCTGCACTAATCGGTGTTTTTCTCTAGGTCGCTCCATATCTATACCGCAGGGCTTATCCAGGTGGATCATAGCTGAAGCAATAGGAAAAGAATGTGAAATAGCAATATTACAGTTACTTCCTATGAGATAAGGTTTGCCCGTCTCATTTTTATCTATCCCTTCATATGAAATACTGAATTTCTCAGCTAATGCTTTCACCAGTATTCGACCGACTATCCACTCGGCCTGTCTCACGGGGGAAAGCTGTGCAGGGAAGGGTTCAGGGGATAGATAAGGTAGCTCCAAAAAAGTTTCTTGGATATTCCAGACTGCATATGCAGATACTTTATCAATCTGCTTGTTTAGTAACAAAGGCATAAACAATTGTAATAATTTTATAAAATAAATGAACAAAATCTCTGTAAAAAAGCTCCATACGTTTTTAGGTCATAATGATAGTATATATTCACTTGAAGAAGTTTGCGAGCAAAAATTCTTATCAGCAGGTGGTGACGGAATGGTGGTGCTTTGGAATTTAGAAACGCCAGATGAGGGAGAGGTACTTTTAAGAGTTTCTGGCTCAATCTATGCAGTTAAATTCGATGAGGTAAACTGCTTTTTGTATGTAGGCCAAAACCTGCACGGAATACATAAAATTGATTTTAATTCAAAAAAGGTGATAGCCTCTATTCGTTTGGGTAATCATCAAATTTTTGATATTCAAATAATAAAAAATACGCTTTGGGTCGCGCTACAGTCTGGTGAGGTAGTGATCCTAACCCTGGATCTGCTACTCATTAGTAGAAATAAGCTGGGATTAAACAGAGCCAGGAGTATTGAACAGTTTGACAATCAGGTAGCAATCGCTTTCAGTGATAATATCACAAGGATTTTTGATTCCGAAAGTAAGGAGTTGGTTTACGAATTGAAAGCACATAACAACGCTGTATTCTCAGCTCGATATCATCCATCAGGAAAGTATCTGATTTCAGTAGGCAGGGACGCTCAGGTTAAAGTTTGGGACGCGAGCAAAAATTATCTTTTAAGAGAGTCAATAGCTGCTCATTTATACACTATCAATCATCTAGTTTTTAGAAAAGATGGCAGATATTTTGTTACGGCAAGTATGGATAAAGCAATCAAGCTCTGGGATGCGTACAATTTTAAATTGCTCAAAGTGTTAGATAAACACAGGCATGCGGGTCACAGCAATAGTGTAAATAAGCTACTTTGGATGAATTATAGCAACTTATTGGTATCATGTAGTGACGATAGAACTATTTCTATATGGGAAATTAACTTTGAAGAGTGACAACCTCTTCTTTATTTTATAGATAAAACCATCCTATTATAAATATATAGACCCTCTACGTTAATTTACGGATAATTAAATAGAGAAAAATGAAAATCACTCCTTTAGAGATTCGGCAAAAAGACTTTGAAAAGAAACTTCGAGGCTATGATAAAGATGAAGTGAATGCCTTTTTGCAATCACTATCCAACGAGTGGGAGCGCGTCTTAGAAGATAACAAAGAACTGAATCTAAGGCTCCAACGCGCTGAAAGAGAGGTGAGAAAGTTAAGAGAAGTTGAGAGTTCACTTTATAAAACCTTAAAGACAGCTGAAGACACGGGTGCCAATGTAATAGAACAGGCAAATAAAGCCGCAGAACTTCACATGAAGGAAACTCAAATGAATGCGGAGGCGCTATTGAATGAATCCAAAAACAAAGCTCGTTCAATGATAGAGCAAGCGGAAATGGAAGCCCGGCAGATCATTGAAGAACTACAAGATGCAGTAAGAAATATTGAGCAAAACCATCGGGATATTGAAAATCATCGTCAGATGGCTCTGCAAGAGCTTAAAAATCTTTCTATATCGTTAATTGAGAAAGTAGAAAGAAATACGCATGAAACAAAGGAATTTAGATTTGATGATTATGTAAAGAGAGTAAAAAAGCTGGCGCGTGAAAGTGAGAAAAGAATCAAAACAGAAAATACAGAGGTTCAGATAGAAAATAAAAAAATTCACAGTCTGGCTATCGAAGAAGAAAGAGTTAAGAAGGATCAACTTAATTCAAATCTCAATAAAAAGCCTGTGCATGAACCTCCACAAACGGATGAGTTAAGAAAGCGAATTATTGGTAGAAGGGAAAAGGTGGAGGAAGAAAAGATGGAAACAATGGATGCAGAGAAGCTCAACCCAAAAACCAACTTATCCGAAAATCAATCCAAACCTAAACTGCAACCTGAGCCACAGACAATCACCGAGAGTAGTCACCTAAAAGAAGAGAAGGAAGAAAAAAGTAAGCAAAGCAAAGGCCGACATATTACGAAAACGGCTTCGTTCTTTGATGAACTAGATACTGAAAGTTAAAAACCTATGGGTAAGGTTTCATTAGAAGGAATGGAGTTTTATGCCAGGCATGGCTACTATGAAGAGGAGCGTGTGATTGGTAACAAGTATAGTGTAGATGTCATGCTTGATGTTGATTTTTCTAATGCCATCACAGAGGATAGATTAGATGGTACTGTAAATTATGAGAAGGTTTATGATATCGTCCAAAAAGTAATGAGTATAGATGCTAACCTTCTTGAACACTTAGCAGGAAAGATGATCAAGGCGCTAAAAGATAATTTCGAAGAAATCAATAAGGTGCAAGTTAAGGTTAGCAAATACAATCCACCTATCAAAGGTCTTTGCAAGAGAGCAACGGTGGAATTAGAGGGATAAAAGAATCCTTTGCAAAACTGGATTTTTGGCTCAAATCGAGGCTTTTGAAATTTTGAGTAACGAAGAGTTGGGCCAAAAGGCGGGTTTTTCAAAGGATTCTAAAAAGATTGTTTTGGCGAATTGCGAAGCTAAAAATGTTAAATGTATATGTATATTATGTATATTAATTAATGCATTTTAGAAGGTATATCATTATGTTGTATAATCCGATGAAAATCACACAAATACAAACCCTCTCCCATCAGATTCGTCGTAAAATTCTATTTTCTTTCCAGCCAGGAAGAGCATCTCTCGCTTTTGAATCAGTACTTGGACACCATTGATGAAGTACTCTTCATCGGTCTCTTTTTTCTGGTCAAACCCAAGTTTAAATCCAACACCACACCCCATTCCTTTTGTGGCTATTCTCAATCCGTATCCTTCCGGGATCCCCTTGTTTTTTAGAATGCTTTTTACTTCAATAATTGCCTTCTCTGATATCTCAACCGGTAATTCCATTCATTTAAATCAAAACATTTTTTAAGCAACCAACACCTAGATTATTCAGGTTATTTTTGGATTCCATTCATTTAACAATCCAACTCATGGAAATGGTTTATGATCTATTGAAAATAACTATACCTGCAGCGATGGTTCTCTATTTAGCATATCTATTAGTTAGGTCCTTTCTTCAAAAACAGCTAGATGAGATTACTTTCGGCCTTCAGCAAAAAAATCAAGAAATTGTCGTTCCTATTCGGTTACAAGCTTATGAAAGGGTTGTGCTCCTATTAGAGAGAATCACACCTGCTAATCTCTTATCCAGATTAAGTAGTACCGATTATAGTGCCGAGGAATTTCAACAGATCCTGATCCATGAAATTAGAAATGAATTTAACCATAATCTTTCGCAACAGGTATATATGTCAGAGGGTGCCTGGACGTATGTGTCCACAGCAGTGGAGCAAACAATATCTTTAGTCAATTCATCGGCAAATTCTTTAGGCTTAGAAGTAAGAGGGATGGAGCTGGCAAGAGCTATTTTAAAGAATAGTGCAGGTGAAGAAGTGGATATGACTAAACAGGCCATCAAATTCGTAAAAGAAGAAATACAAAGCATTTTTAGTGGATAAAAAAAAGAAAATACTTAATAAGGCTAAAGAAACTATTTCTAATACTGAAAAACTCAGGAATGTAGTATCTAAGGCAGCCGCCAAATTGAAAAGCATCGCTTCTGAATCATCCGAATGGAAAGAGCTAAGATCAAAAATTAGCCTGCTTATTCGTATGGTTCAAGTGCAAATTTCCGGAGAATATAAAGCATTTTCAAATTCTTCTCTCCTTCTCATTGTTTTTGCATTAATCTATTTCATAACCCCGATCGATGCTCTACCTGATGTTATACCAGCAGTAGGATTCACAGATGATGCTTCTGTTTTATATATGATTTACAGAAAGCTTAACAAAGACGTTGAAGCATTTCTTAAGTGGAGTGGGCAGAATAAATAACTTATGAGAGCCATAATTCAAAGAGTTTCTGAGGCATCCGTATCAGTCGATAATTTCATAAAGGACCAAATAGCTCGTGGAGTTGTAGTTTTATTAGGTATTGAAGAGAGTGATAATCAGGAAGATATTGATTGGTTAGTTCGGAAAATTATGAACATGCGTATTTTCCCCGATGAAGAAGGGATTATGAACAGAAGCTTGATGGATACAGATGGGAAAATTCTCCTAATAAGTCAGTTTACGCTTCATGCTAGTACCAAAAAAGGGAATCGTCCTTCGTATAGTAAAGCTGCAAAGCCAAATATCTCCTTACCGCTTTACGAAAAGTTTATTGAGGCTTTGGAAAAAGAAATAGGCGCTGAAATTAGTACCGGAGCATTTGGTGAAGACATGAAAGTTTCTTTGGTAAATGATGGTCCTGTCACCATCATTATGGATTCGAAAAATAGAGAGTAATTCTACGTGGAATAAATCTTTAATCCATTTAATGGAACCAATCTCTTTCTATCTTAGTGGTTTGTTTTCAAGAGCTTAGAGAACAAAACCTGAATAAAATTCTTTATGAAAAACATTCGTAATTTTTGTATTATAGCCCATATCGATCATGGAAAAAGTACGCTTGCTGATCGTTTATTGGAATTTACTCAAACAGTAACAGCGCGAGATATGCAAGCTCAACTCCTGGATGATATGGAGCTAGAAAGAGAGAGGGGAATCACCATAAAGAGCCATGCAATACAAATGGATTATGAATTAAACGGTGAGAGATACACCCTTAATTTAATTGATACACCAGGACATGTTGACTTTTCCTATGAAGTTTCTAGGTCCATCGCCGCATGCGAAGGTGCCTTATTGGTAGTTGATGCAGCTCAAGGAATCGAAGCTCAAACCATTTCTAACTTGTACTTAGCGTTAGAGCACGATCTGGAAATCATACCTGTACTAAATAAAATCGATTTACCTGGTGCAATGCCGGAAGAGGTTTCTGACCAAGTTGTAGATTTGATAGGTTGCGAAAAAGAAGATATCATTCATGCCAGCGCAAAAGAAGGTGTTGGCATATTGGACATTTTAGGGGCAATTATAGCCCGTATCAAGCCTCCCAAAGGTAGGCCAGAGGAGCCTCTCCAAGCAATGATCTTCGACTCGGTATTTAATCCATACAGAGGTATTGAAGTGTTCTTTAGAGTGTTCAATGGTAGACTAAACAAGGGAGATAAGGTAAAATTTGTCAATACCGGAAAGAACTATGAAGCTGACGAAATTGGTGTATTGCGCTTGCAGCATGAGCCGAGAAACGCTGTTTCGGCAGGTAATGTCGGATATCTCATATCAGGAATTAAAATAGCAAAAGAGGTAAAAGTTGGAGATACAATTACTCATGTAGAGCAGCCTACACAAAGACAGATAAAAGGATTTGAAGACGTCAAACCGATGGTTTTTGCAGGAATTTACCCTGTCGAAACAAGTGAATTTGAAGAGTTGCGTACATCTATGGAGAAGCTTCAACTCAACGATGCTTCTTTGATCTGGGAGCCAGAAACCTCGGCCGCTTTAGGTTTTGGCTTTCGTTGCGGGTTTTTAGGAATGTTGCATATGGAAATTGTGCAGGAACGATTGGAGCGTGAATTTGGTATGACAGTGATTACAACTGTGCCTTCAGTACAATTTTATGCAATAAAACGAGACGATGCTATTTTGAAAGTAAGTGCCCCCTCAGAGTTACCAGAGTCTAATTTGATAAGTCATATCGAGGAGCCTTTTATTCGTGCTCAAATCATTTCTAAGTCAGAATTTATTGGGCCAATTATCTCTCTTTGCATGGAAAAACGTGGAGAAATAAAGAATCAGGTTTATCTCACTTCAAATAGAGTGGAATTGACCTTTGAAATTCCATTGGTGGAAATCGTATTTGATTTTTTTGACAAGCTTAAAACCATATCACGAGGGTATGCTTCCCTGGATTATGAGTTGATTGGATATCAGAGGTCCGACATGGTAAAACTGGATATTATGTTGAACGGGGATAAAGTGGATGCACTTTCAGCTATAGTCCATAGAGACAAGGCGTATGAGTGGGGAAAGAGGCTATGCGAAAAACTAAAAGAATTGATCCCAAGGCAGATGTTTGAAATAGCTGTGCAAGCCGCAATAGGTACTAAGATTATTGCAAGAGAATCCGTGAAGGCGATGAGG
>JBCCLN010000139.1:0-10688 GCA_039026865.1 Bacteroidota bacterium
CCCCTACAGGATCAGGAAAAACGTATGCACTTTGGATACCTGCTGCATTAGAATTTTTAAAAGAAAAAGATTCATTTGAAGTAAAACCTGAGATTCAAATACTCTGGGTCACTCCACTTCGAGCGCTGGCCAAAGACATAAAGAGTGCCATGCAGTCATTTTGTGATGAGGTAGATCTTCGCTGGAATGTCGGATTAAGAACAGGGGATACCTCTGCCTCTGAACGAAAGAACCAGAAAAAGACAGCTCCTCAGGCCATGGTCATCACTCCGGAGAGCATCCATATACTTTTAAGTCAAAGTGATTATCCTAATTATCTGAAGAGTATTAGAGCCATTG
Source organism: Bacteroidota bacterium (assembly GCA_039026865.1). Taxonomy (GTDB): domain Bacteria; phylum Bacteroidota; class Bacteroidia; order Cytophagales; family Cyclobacteriaceae; genus Ekhidna. The sequence goes on from JBCCLN010000139.1 coordinate 340, forward strand.
TAGTAGATGAATGGCATGAGCTCATAGGTACAAAAAGAGGTGTAGCTATGGAGCTTGCCATTTCCAGGATAAGAAAACTCACAAGCAATAGACTTAAAATTTGGGGGATCTCGGCGACCATAGGTAACTTACCGCAAGCCAAAAGAGTTCTTTTAGGTGAAACATTGAATAAAGATGCGATAACAATCAAGGCAGATATAGATAAAAAAATTGAGGTAGAATCCATTCTTCCTGATGAGGTAGAGCGTTTTCCCTGGTCGGGCTACCTGGGGACTAAGCTCCTCGATAAAGTACTTCCCATTATCTACACTAGCAATACAACCTTACTTTTTACCAATACGCGGTCACAAACAGAGCTTTGGTATCAAGCCGTCTTGAATGAAGCGCCGGATTTGGCAGGCATCATGGCGATGCATCACGGATCTATGGATCAGAACATTAGACTTTGGGTAGAGGATGCCTTACATGAAGGAAAGCTAAAACTGGTTGTTTGCACCTCTAGTCTTGATCTGGGAGTTGATTTCAGACCAGTAGATACGGTTATTCAAATCGGTGGACCAAAGGGAGTTTCCCGATTTCAACAAAGAGCCGGAAGGAGTGGTCACGGGCCAGGTGAAGTAAGCAGGATCTATTTTGTCCCCACTCATTCTCTAGAATTGATAGAAGGTGCAGCATTAAGAGATTCTATCAAAGAAGGAAAGTTTGAACAACGAAAACCCTTAGAAAAATGCATGGATGTCCTTGTTCAATATTTAGTGACACTTTCCATCAGTGGAGGATTTCGTCAGTTAGAAATTCTCGAAGAAATTAAGGAAACCTATTGCTTCCGGTTGTTAAGAGCAGATGAATGGAACTGGGCGTTAGAATTTATTACTACCGGCGGGAGTACTTTAGGAGAATATGATGAGTTTGTGAGAGTGTATAATGATAATGGAGTATACAAAATCATCAACAAGAAGGCAGCATTGAGACATAAACTTTCCATAGGAACGATCGTTGGAGATCCCGCTATGAATGTTCGGTTCATCTCCGGAGGGCATCTAGGTACAGTAGAAGAGAGTTTCGTCTCCAAATTAAATCCTGGTGATACCTTCTGGTTTGCCGGGCAAAACCTGGAGTTTGTGATGACGAAGGACTTATCTGTTTTGGTGAAAAAGTCAAAGAATAAGTCTGGCAAAACTCCCGCATGGGGAGGAGGAAGACTGCCGCTATCATCACTTCTTTCGGATCAAATTAGAGTGAAACTTCAAGCCGCAGTTGATGGAAAATATGAGTCGGCGGAATTAAAGAAAATAAAACCCATTCTTGATCTACAGGCTAAGATGTCTATTGTGCCAGGACTTGATACATTGCTAATTGAAAAGGTAGAGACAGACTATGGACATCATCTGTTCTTTTTCACCTTTGAAGGGATGTTTGTTCATGAGATACTTGGTGGTTTGGTGGCGTATCGTCTAAGTAAAAATCAAAAAATAACCTTTTCCATTTCAATGAACGACTATGGATTTGAATTACTATCTGATCAAGAAGTCGCAATAGAAGAAGCACTAGAATTAGATCTATTTTCCGAGGAGCATTTATTTGAGGATCTAAATCAGTCCATTAACATGACAGAAATGGCTCAAAGAACCTTTCGAGATGTAGCAACCATTGCCGGTTTAATCTTTCAGGGTTATCCAGGAAAAACAGTAAGAGCAAGACATTTGCAAGCTTCCTCCGGTATTCTCTATAAAGTTTTTGATACTTACGATAAAAACAACTTGCTTATTCAGCAATCTATTGATGAAGTAATGAATCTTCAATTAGATCAATCCAGATTTATGGAAGCGATTCGTAAGATTAACAAACAACAAATAGTACTAAAAGAAGTACAAAAGCCTACTCCGTTTGCGTTTCCTCTCTTGGTGAGTATTGTAAGACGGCAAAAATTAAGTACAGAAGAGGTAGCTGATCGCATTTTGAAAATGCAAATGGAACTTGAAAGAGCTTTCGATTGACTCTAATTAACCTTATAAAATGAACAGAAAAATTCGAAGGCGAAATTTATACCAAACAATTAATAAAAGTATAGCAGAAATATACGCTTCAGCAAAACAATTTATGCCAATTAAAATAGACAATACATATGAAATGAGCATAAAGATTCAAAGGCAAATTTATACTTGTCATATAATGGAACAGTTCGCCGATACGATTTATTTAGATCCCATATGTGTAACTGAAAATTAGACTATACACAGATGAAATGAGCATAAACTTGGAATCCTTAGCATATCAACTCAGGATTCTAAGTTTATGTGAATTCCATTTGGCCATTGGAAATAAACTTATATACATGAAACATCTAATGTTATTTATTGCAGTTTCTACATCACTTCCATCTTTTTCTCAACAGGCAGTTTTGAGAAAATGGAAGACCATTGACGATGAATCCGGCAAACCAAGATCTGTTGTAGAAATTTATGAAAAAGACAAAAAGTATTTTGGAAGAATAGTCAAATTGTTTCTTGAAGAAGATGAAGATCCAGATCCTGTTTGTACTGAATGCGAAGGAAAGAAAAAGGGTCAGAAAGTAATCGGGATGGAAATAATCACAGATATGAAATATGATCGAGGAGATAATAAGTTTCACAAAGGCGAAATACTAGATCCTGAGGACGGAAACATTTATGACTGTAAACTTTGGATAGAGGATGGCAAACTGAAGGTGCGGGGATATGTACTACTTTTCTATAGAACACAAACATGGCTACCCTATAATGGTTGACATGCTTATTGAACTTAATGGCATCATGTTTGGGGCTATTCTTGAAAATCTTAGAAAGTTATTAAATCTTATTACTATGAAGCGAATATTTATACTCCTTTTATTCATCATCTCACGCTTCAGTTTTGGACAATCAGAAGCTTTGGGAAAGTGGATTACGATAGATGATAAAACAGGAGTAAGAAAATCAGTTGTTGAAATCTATGAGCGTGATGGTCAATATTTTGGAAAAGTAATAAAAATGATTTACCGAAGTCCTGATGAACGATGCACACGGTGCTTAGGAGACCTTAAAGATCGTCTGGTTCTGGGGATGGACATTATCACGGGAATGAAATTTAAAGGTCGATCCAACAATTTTGAAGGAGGAACCATTTTAAACCCGGAAAGTGGTAAAACATATGACGGAAAAATGTGGGTTGAAAATGGAAAGCTGATAGTAAGAGGTTACTTGTTCTGGTTTTACAGAACACAAGTATGGGAACCGTATAAAGAAGAGTCAGATACAGGTGAATAACAGTTCAATAATTGTTAGACAAGAAAAACTACTACTTTTACCTCAACGTGCTGTTTTTTGGACTAAAAAATCAATTTTATTTTTATCTGATCTTCACTTAGGCAAAGCAGGACATTTCCGTAAACATGGAATCCCTGTTTCTAGAAAAGTTCACCTGGCAGATTTGGAAAACCTCAATAGACTTATCGGTGATTACCGACCTAAAAAAATACTGCTTCTTGGAGATCTTTTTCACAGTTATAAAAACTTAGAGTGGTTAGATTTTTTAGAATTTCTGGAGATCCATCCTAACATACATTTTATTCTTGTAGAAGGGAATCATGATATTTTATCAAAATATCCAGATAGCCTTGAAGTCACTCAAAAATTAGTTGAAGCGCCTTTTTCGTTCACTCACATAAAAGAAGAGGATACTTATTATAATATTTCAGGCCATATTCACCCTGGAGTGACGGTACGAGGAATCGCCAGACAAGGCGCCACCATGCCTTGTTTTCTATTTTCAGATCGACATGCAATTCTTCCGGCCTATGGACAATTTACAGGCATAAAAAAAATCAGACCACTCAAGAACGATCGAGTCTTTGCAATTGCTGATCGTCAGGTTATTGAACTAACCTAACCTGATATGAGAGAATTGTTTATTGACACATCAATAAATAGAGAATGAGTTTTCTGGGGTCTTGACTACCTCTTCTTAAAGCGACTAATAAACAATTTCAAATTGAATCTATAGTTACTGCAGTACCATTTGCACTTACCATCAACATACCGGAATCTTTACCAACTGTTTCGTAATCTAAGTCAATTGCAATAATTGCATTAGCTCCCAATGCACTTGCAGTATCTATCATTTCTCGTATCGCGATATTTTTCGCGTCTTTTAATGACTTTTCATAAGCACCAGATCTGCCACCTACTATATCTGTAATGGATGCAAAAAAGTCTTTAAAAATATTTGCACCGATGATGGCTTCACCTGATACCATCCCGTAATATGTGGAGATAACCTTTCCTTCCACTGAGTTTGTTGTAGTTAATAGCATATTATCTTATTAAATCTGCAGCAAGTGCTTTTTTCTTGTATTTGTGGTTCAATAACGGATAAAGTAACACTGAAGCTAACAGTAGGCCAGTACCTGAATAGAACCCGATACTCATTTCTTCACTTTTTCCAAAAATAATTAAGGCCAGTATAATACCATAAACTGGCTCTAGATTTACAACTAAATTAATAGAGAAAGCGGATAATCTTTTCATCAGCTCAACGGACTCGGAATACGCATAAACGGTACAAAACATGGCAAGTGCAATGAGGTAAATCCAGTCCATGAGAGAGGGAAGCCAGACAATTTTATCTGTGAAGAAAGCCTGATAGACTGGAAAAAACAGCAAAATGGATAAGCATGCCCCAATCATTTCGTAGAAGGTAATGACATACGGATCATATTGTTTTGAAAGCCTACCATTAATCACAGTAAAAACTGAGGCTATAAAACCCGATAATACAGCCGTGAGAAAACCTGACAAAAAATTAAATTCTACATTGAAAATGATTCCTATACCTATAAAAGCGATGACACTCAAAGCCACTTCAAATCCTTTGATTTTTCTCCCCTGGGACATCGGTTCGATTAAGCTTGTCCATAAAGAACATGTGGCCAAGCCAGCTAAGCATACAGAAGCATTTGATATGCGCGCGGATAAAAAGAAGAGAATCCAATGTGCTGCTATTAAAGTACCTGTGAAAAAAATAAGCCGGAGATGCTTTTTTGAATGTATATGTAGGTTTCTTTTTCTAATTCTCAATATAAAAAGCAACCCAACAGCAGATATAAATGTGCGGAAGAAAACAACCTCAACTGGCGGAATCTCGATCAAGAGACCCAAAATCGCCGTAAAACCCCAAATCAATACAATGAAGTGGAGAAGCAAATAATCCTTTTTCTCCTGAATCATCGCGGAACTGTTTTATAAAGTAGTATGGAAATGACTGAAAAAATGATGTTAGGAATCCAAATAGCAAAAATCGCGTTTAGACTCCCTGCCTCAGCAATAGATTTGGCAAGGATAAACGCAATAATAAACATGAATGCAATTAAGAACCCTAGTGCGATTTGAAATCCTGTACCTCTCCTGGATTTCCTAGCGGAAACGATAAGACCGATAGCCATTAGAATCAATACGGTAAATGGTTGCATGTATCTTACATACTTCTCTATTTGATAAAGCGGTACGTCATCGGCACCACGAGACTTCTGAAGCTTTATATAATCACTTAGCTCTCTTAAAGTCATCGTCTCCCAGTGTCTGTCTTTATTTCCGAAATCTGCAGGTCGTAGGTTTAGCAAAGTATCTAGTTCTCTACCTTCTTCAATGATTTCCTTATCATTTAATAAACTGCGTTTTTGCCATCTTTTTAGTTGCCAACGTGCCGTTGAATCTACCCATAGCAGCTGCCTGGCAGTAATTTTATCGACAAGTTCAGTCCCTTGAATTTTCTCCAGAGTAACAGTAGTACCCACATCTCTACGATTGTCATACCTGTATAAATAAACATAACCCTCCTTGCCTATTTTGAAATGAATGTGTTTGTCTGTATTGTAAAATGGATCTTCAAGATAGGTCAATTCAAAATCAATCCGAAACTTGTTGGCGTTAGGGATGACGTAGCTGTTCAAGTAAAAACTAGAAGCACCAATGATGATCGCACCAATCAAATATGGAAACATTAGCCTGCGGAAACTAATACCTGCGGCCAGTATGGCAATGATCTCCGTTTTAGCCGCCATCCTGGCAGTAACTAATACGGTAGTAATGAAAACAGTAATCGGTGTTAGAAGACTGGCAATGTAGGGCATGAAACTAAGATAGTAGCTCCTAATTTGAGCAAAAGTCACTTCATTTTTAATGAAGTCATCGTTCTTTTCTGTAAAGTCAATCACACAGATGATTAGCTCCAGCATGCCAACAACAAACACAAACGTGATGAGCAGTTTTTTAAGAATATACCAATCAATTTTTTTCATCAAAGACGCTGAGATACCTTTTTCATTATTTCTGATTTCCATCGGGAGAAATTATCATTTAAGATTTGTTCTCGAGCCCGAATCACTAACCATAGATAAAAGCTGAGATTCTGAATGCTTGCAATTTGTGCGCCTAGCATCTCATTACTGATTATCAGGTGACGTAAGTAAGCTTTTGTATAGAAAGAACTAACATATCCACTAAGCCCAGGATCTATTACAGATAAATCTTCTTTCCATTTTTCATTTCTGATATTCACTACGCCATGAGTTGTAAAAAGCATGCCATTTCTGGCATTCCTTGTAGGCATCACACAATCAAACATATCCACACCGAGGGCAATACATTCAAGAATATTAGCTGGTGTACCAACACCCATAAGGTAGCGGGGCTTATCTTGTGGAAGTATGCTGCATACATAATCAGTCATTTCATACATATCATCCACGGGCTCTCCTACAGAAAGCCCTCCTATTGCATTGCCTTCTCTGCCTTTTGAGGCGATGTATTCTGCTGATTTACCTCGAAGATCTTTATAAACGCTACCCTGAACGATGGGAAATAGCGTCTGTGAATAGCCGTATTTTTCCTCGGTATTGTCAAATTGTTGAATACATCGATCTAACCACCTGTGAGTCAAGTGCATCGAACTTTCTGCATAATTATACTCACAAGGATACGGTGTACACTCATCAAATGCCATAATAATGTCGGCACCTATGGTTCGCTGGATGTCTATAATAGATTCAGGAGTAAAAAAATGCCTGGAACCATCTTTATGGGATTGAAAATGAACACCATCTTCGGTAATCTTACGATTAGTTGCCAGGGAATAAACCTGATACCCTCCACTATCTGTCAACGTAGGTTTCTCCCACCCGTTGAATTGGTGTACTCCCCCCGCTTTTTGAATAACATCTAAACCTGGACGCATATATAAGTGATAAGTATTTCCCAAAATGATTTTTGCAGCGATATCATGTTCCAGTTCCCTTTGATGAACTGCTTTCACCGTGCCGGCAGTACCTACCGGCATGAAAATCGGTGTTGGTATTTCACCATGGTCGGTGAGTAGAAGTCCTGCACGTGCATAGGATTTGCTATCCTTGTGATCTAATTGAAATCGCATAAAGCACAAAAATAGGTTTAACCCTGATTATCCAATTAGACTTTCCAACGGTTAAATGTTTATACTTCTTCTCATCGTTACAGCACTTCATCTATCCATCACACTTGTGATTTCCATAAAAATTTATTCTTGGAAATCAATAAACGCTAACAAGAAGCCTCTAATATCCATCATCATCGCAGCCAGAAATGAAAGTGAAAATCTAAAGCAGCTAATTCCGGCTTTATTGAGTCAAAAGTATCCTGATTTCGAAATTCTAATTGGTTTAGACAGATGCAATGATCAAAGTGTTGAGATACTGGAAAATATGCTTTCTAAAAAAATTTATTGGGCAGATATTCAACAAATACCTGACGACTGGAATAGTAAAAAGTATGTTTTGAAGGAAGTGATCAAAAATGCCAAAGGAGAATGGCTAGTCTTTACTGATGCGGATTGCATACCTAACTCTCAGCTATGGCTTGAGGCACTATCCAAAGAAATGGATGACAAGGATGACATTGTTCTAGGGGTTTCGCCTTATTTTAAAAATGGAAAGCTCTTAGCAGAATTCATTCGCTTCGAAGCTTTTATGACCTATTTCCTGTATATAGGTATGACCCTCTTTCATAGACCTTATATGGCAGTTGGAAGAAATCTAGCCGTAAAAAAAACCTATTTTGACTATCTTGAAGGATACTATTCAATAAAGAACGTGAGAGGCGGAGATGACGACTTGCTTATCCAAAAAGCAAAAAAAGCAAACATAAGGGTGGCTATTGGAAAAGAATCTCTTATCTACTCATATCCCTCAGAAAACTGGAACATCTATAAAAAACAAAAACTAAGGCACTACTCAGTAAGTAATCATTATCAAAAATCAGATCAGATAATCCTTTCCCTCTATCACATTTTACATTTCGGCTTTTATGTGACGCTTCCTTTCACCGTCTACAGCAATTTTTTTTCACTAATTATCCTCTTTTACCTATTTATTAGATTGGTGAGTTATAGATTTGTTGAAAGCAAAGTTGGCGCTGGATTCAACCATATTTTGTTTCCTTTCGTTGACTTGTTATACGCTCTTATAGTCCCTGTATTGGGCGTATGGTCAAAACTCGTAAAGGACATTATATGGAAGAACTAGACCGCCAGTTTTCGGATAAGGCAATCCGTGATTTTAAGCTTATCGACCTAGCTGTGGAAGGAAAAGACCAAGCTGCCTATGCAGAGTTAATGCAGCGTTACAAAAAACCGGTTTATCATATGATTCTCAAAATGGTTCGAAATGTCGACGATTCGGAAGATCTTACCATTGAAGCTTTTGCCAAAGCCTTCAGAAATCTTGCTAGATTTAAGAAAGATTACACTTTTAGTACTTGGCTTTTTAGGATAGCAACAAATAATGCGATTGATTTTATTCGAAAAAAGAAACTGGACACTTTCAGTCTGAATAGCTCTTTTACGGATGATAGTGGAGATTCGGTAAATATAGATGTGCAGGATAAGAACTTAACCCCCGATCAAGAAGCGATTAAAGATCAGAAAATTGAACTTGTGCGAATGTTTGTAGATAAACTTCCGGCTAAGTATCAGCGATTAGTAAAACTTCGCTATTTCGAAGAACTTTCTTACGAAGAAATCGCAAAAGAACTGGAAGCGCCTCTTGGAACGGTTAAAGCCCAACTGCATCGCGCAAGAGAGCTGATGTATGAGTTGGTAAAGGATAAAAAATCTCATATTTAGTTTGGACGCGTCTATCGTCTTCAAGTATTTTCCTGATCTTTCAATAGCGCAAAAAGACCAGTTCAATCAACTTTATCCGCTTTATCAATATTGGAACGAGAAAATCAATGTCATTAGTAGAAAAGACATTCGTCAACTCTACGAAAGACATGTGCTTCACAGTTTGGCTATTGCGAAGTTTGTCCGGTTTCGTCCGAATGCTAATATTATGGATTTAGGGACGGGTGGTGGATTTCCGGGCATCCCGCTGGCAATCTATTTTCCGGAGGTAGGTTTTTCTTTAGTAGACTCCATTCACAAAAAACTAACAATTGTTAAGGAAATAGCCAATACACTGAACCTCAGAAATGTGATTACTAAACATCAACGTGTAGAAAAAGTAAAAGGAACATTTGATTTCATTGTTTCAAGAGCAGTCGCCAGAACCAAGCAACTCTACAGCTGGACTCATCGGAAAATTCGAAAAGAAAGCGGAAATGAGCTGGATAATGGTTTGATCCTGTTGAAAGGAGGAGACCTGTATGATGAGTTAACAGAGTTTGGACGATCGCATCAGGTACAAAACTTGAATAATTATTTTGAAGAAACTTTTTTTACGACTAAAAAGCTTGTTTATATCCCTGTAGAACACTAACCTGTAGTTATATAGTTTTGCTGGTAAATTATGTATAAGAATCCTTTGCAAAACTGGATTTTTGGTTCTCATCGAGGCTTTAGGAATTTCAAAAACGTAGTTTACTGGTCGTAAACGAGGCTTTTGAAATTTTGAGTAACGAAGAGTTGGACCAAAGGGCCGGGTTTTTTAAAAAGATTCTATTATGATAAATTATGACTTAGAAGCTTTGCCGGTCAGGAAACGTAACCTTTGTGTTTATAGTGGGTTTCGTGTAGTATTCTTAATTAGGAAATTGATTTTGAATGAGAGGACAACATCGTTCCCCAAATTCAAGGAATCAAAAATCATTCACTATCAATATTAAAACTACTGTAAATCCATTACTTGAATCAACTCGCTACTATTTGTGGTGAATAATGCAGTCATCCAAAAAAAGGGTTTTTGCCTAAAACAAAATACATTGATAAGTTTGAGTTATGGTGCAGTAGAGGCCGTTTTTAACACGGTTAGGTAAATAACCTTAATGCAGTCAGGCTCTGGCTGTCGGTGACCCGAAAATTGATTC
>JBCCLN010000140.1:0-10570 GCA_039026865.1 Bacteroidota bacterium
AAAGGAACAGTCTCCCTTAGCTCAGCTGGTTAGAGCATCTGACTGTTAATCAGAGGGTCCTTGGTTCGAGCCCAAGAGGGAGAGCATTAATCCGATGTAAGTTGTCGGGTTTTGTTTTGTTACTAAATGAAAATTCATTTCAAGATCATTTATTGGGTCTATAATCCAGTCTGATCAGAACTAAAGAATTCCTTGCCCTACACGAAAACTAATGTTTGAAAGGGCGGCATAATAATGTATTATGCCTTTACTATTCCTTATCTGTGTCATCATACACCATGGAAAATGCAAAGAGAAACATAGCTTATGATCGATCATTTTTTACTCTTTTTCGTCCTCGTTTGTAACGAGGAGATAAAATTGCCACATTTGTAATGTAAAAACGGCATCCTTATATATCCCATCTATCTCATCCTGGCATTCTCGCCTTTCTGATCTGCATTTGACGCTACATAGTGATAAAAGCTACAATCAGGGGGAGTGAATGGTCCGCCTATGCTTTTTTGCTCAATCTTTTTCAGGTGCCATACAACCCTTACCCTTCTTTTATCCACTTTAGGTTGAAAAGCAACAAAACTTGAGCTACAAAATTCCTGATACCGAAAGAAACCTGGTAGAAAAATGCCAGAGGAATGATCGTAACGCTCAGCAACGGCTTTTTCTTAATTATAAAGATGCCATGTACACGATACTGCTAAGAATGTTAAATAATACGGATGAAGCTACTGATGCTTTGCAAGAATCGTTTATCAACGTGTTCAATAGCATCACATCGTACCGTTTTCAGTCCAGTATTGGCGCATGGATTAAGACCATCGTCATTAGAAAAGGGATTGAATTTCAGCGCAAAATGAAGCGGCTGAATATGGAGCAAATAGAAGCGGCAAAGCATGGCCCAGTGGTCTGGCCAGACCATATGACTTCAGAAAGTTTGGAATTGGCACTATCCAAATTAACACCTGGATATCGTACGGTCTTTTTGCTTATTGAAGTAGAAGGTTATACACATAAAGAAGTAGGGGGGATGCTTGGAATTAGTGAAGGAACCTCTAAGTCACAATTGTTTCACGCAAAGAAGGCCTTGCAAAAATTGTTGGAAGGATATCAATACTCATAAATTGGAAAAGAACAAAGAGATATTGAAAGAGAGTATTGATGGACTAAGGCAGTCAGAAGGCCCAAACATCTGGTCGTTGATTGCTAGAGAGCTGGATAGTCAGGAAGAGCAGAATAAAGACACGCTTGCCAGGTCCATTGAATTTCTTCCCGAATATGAAGCTCCCAATGTTTGGTTAGGGGTATCATCAAAATTGAAAGCTAAATCCGCAAATAGATGGAAATATTTGGCTATGGCTGCCTCCGTCTCTTTAGTAGCCGTGTTTTCGTATTTGTTTTTATCCAATCAGCCTTCTGAAAAGCTCTCATACAGCACAGAACAAGTTGAATTTTTTGAAGGAGGTCAGCAAGTATCCATAATCAGTGATGATGCAGAGGATTTGTTGCTAGGCTATATTAAAGAAAATTGCACCAGGCTTGCTGCCACATGCCAGGACCCGGAGTTTAAAGAATTGTTGGAGGTATACATTGAGCTGGACGAAACTAAAAAAGAGCTGAATCAGGCACTTGAAAAGTCAATTGATCAAGCACAGGTCATGAAATACCTCATCAAGGTAGAGAAGCATCAAACCAGGATTGGGAAGGATATGCTCAAAAAAATGAAATCCATATGAAAGGCAAGCTTTATCATATTGCCCTTTGTCTTTTCATAGTCATCCCTGCGATTTCGCAAACACAAGTGGAGGTGATCACTAAGACGGTAAAAGACCAGTTTGATTACCGGTTGGGTTTTGCTGTAGAGGTTGAAGGAAAAACTGCTTCTGTTTTCATTGAATCTTGGGATAAGAAAGAAATTGGGGTGGAAATGAAACTTATCTCTAAAGGGCTGACCAAAGCCATTGCAGAAAAAGAATTAAAATATCAGAAATATGTCATTAGTGAAATTAAGCAAACATATGTGATTCGTAATTACCTTCTTCTTCCCACAGGTTTGGAAAAACTTTCCACCATTCAAGAGACGGAAATAAAAATCTCTGTTCCTCAGAACATTGAGTTATCGATCAGAAATGCGTTTGGAAATACTACCATTAAGGATGTAAGGGGAAAAGTAGTGCTGGAGAGTGAGTATGGTGAAATGATTTTGGATGACATCAGTGGAAATGTTCGGGTAAATAGCACTTTTGGCGACCTGAAGATTAAACGATTTGAAGGATTCCTAACCGCAGACCTGCAACATACTACCTCTTTAATAGAAGTCTACTCCGGAAGCGCTTTTATCAAAACCAATCTTGGTGATATTAATTGGACTGAAATTGATACCCTATCAAAGCTGAAGATTACCGCCGAGAAATCAGATGTAAACTTAAAATTTTCCGATCTCGATTTGGCTTCATACTACTGGAACCTCAGGACTAAATATGGGGAGATAGCTTTCCCTGGGGAAGACCCAAAACAAAAGAAAATCGCTTTTGGAGACGACCAACGTCCACCGATTGATATTTCTACCGACTTTGGTAAAATCACCATTGAAAAATGAAAAGGATACTATTTTATACAATAACAGCTTTCTGCTTTAATAGACTAATTGCCCAAGATGTTTCTGTTGGGTCAAGCACTGAAGAAATGGATTCCGCTAAATTCTCAAGATTGATCCAGAGCTATGAAAAAATCATCATGGCTGAGCGGGAGGAATTGACTTTGATAAAAGTAGACTTGCTGGGTCCGCTTTTATATGTTATGTCCGGGATAGATTCATCCAAACATAACCTGATAAGGGTTTCTTTGGAGCGAAAGTTTCGACCAGAGTGGAGCTGGATTGTCGCTTTTGATGGACAGGCAAACGAGCACGAATTCACAGAACTACGATGCTGGGGAGGGGCGCGTTATTACTTCAATATGGAGAAGCGAATAGTGAAAGGGAAAAGTGCTAATAATTTTTCTGCCAACTATCTAAGCACTCGCCTTAACTACCAACGCAGACCACCCGAAAGAGAGGATCAGATCTCTATAGATCTACTATTTGGCATACAAAGAAGAATATGGAAGTACGGATACATAGATTTTGATATTGGTATCGAAAACCTTATTACCTCTTTCGACGGGGATGCGCCTGGAATTGATTTTACTTCCAGCATTCAAATCGGAATTGCATTTTAATTAATTAATCAACTAAATAATACTATGTTTTTAAATCGAAAAATGATTCGACGGGGGTTGCTATGCCTTTTGGCGACAGTCAGTTTGGCTGGAAAAGCACAGAAGACGCAAGACTCCGTCCTAAGCCTACCAACTACCAGGTATTTGACGCTAGGCATAGGAGGGATGTATGTTCAGCTCAGCGATGAACACATGTCACCGCTAAACTATTATGGCGGAGCGCTCAATTTGAGGGTGGGAGCGCTAAAACGCAAGAATCAATCATTACGAAATTTCACAATTAGCACGGCTTACACACATTTAAGCCCTAAGCAAGATAATCGTGAGATAGATCCACAAAGCGTCTATTTCCGACTAGACCTGGCATATGCCCAGCAACACTATGTTCGATCATTTTTCAACAATTCAACACGTTGGTACCTGGGCGGAAAGATCAGGTCACATGCGAACATTAGAATGAATCCTCAGTTAGACGGTGCGTTTGTTACGTTCATTTTTGCTAATGGACTGTTTTTAAGCAATGTGCTGGAGCGTGAGTTACGGATATCAGGTAGACCCTTCACTCTGAATTGGCAGGTGGATCTTCCCATTATTAATCATACCATTCGTCCGGACTATCTGAATATTTATGATTTTGTGAACCCGGAAAATAACTGGGTAGAAGAAAGAGTGGAGGATGGCCAATGGAGAAGTATTGCTACGTACAGTAATATCACATCTACGATCTCATTGCTCTATCCAATCAGCACCACCAATGCCTTTCGGTTTTCCTATGAATGGGACTTTTATCGCATCCACAGCAAGCTGAAGGCCACTAACGCAACCCATACTTACCTCTTTTCATTTCTGTTCCATTTTTAAAACCAATTGATAATGAATCCTATAAAAACAACTTCCTTTTTACTTGCATTAGCTTTTATTTTTTCATTTTGTGAAGATCCTTTTTTTGAGGATGATCCAACTAATAATCCTATTACCAATTTTGAAATTTTATGGAACAGGATGAATGAGCGTTATTCATTTTTTGAATACAAAAATGTGGATTGGGATTCTGTCTATCAGGTTTATCGGCCACAGGTGAACAATGAGATGACCGCCCAAGAACTTTTTGATGTAATGGAAGCAATGCTTAACACACTCCGAGATGCCCATGTAAATCTCAGATCGGATTTTGATATTTCTTTCTATGACTATTATAATGAAGCTCCCCGTAATTTCTATTTCCATGATATCGAAAAAAATTACCTGGGACAGACCCTGCGAATTACCGGTAGAATGTGGAATGGAATCATTGATTCGATAGGATACATACATTATCCAAGCTTTCAATTACCTATTGAAGAGGATGAGCTAGATTATCTGGTAGATAGATTCAGAAATCTAAAAGGGCTGATCATAGATATTCGTGATAATGAAGGAGGTGACCCTTTATATGGGTTCAGGCTTGCGAGAAGAATCGCTACCAAGCGCACTCATATTTATACCTCTATCTACAAAAATGGACCTGGTATTGATGATTTTACCGCTCCTTCCGAGGCTTATCTTGATACCAATGATAAAAAGAAGTTTAACTTGCAGGTAGTGTTACTGACCAATAGAGTGACCTACAGTGCCGGTAACTTTTTCACAGCAATGATGATGGCCCTACCAGATGTTACGGTAATAGGCGATACTACAGGTGGTGGGGGAGGTGTCCCTCTTGGGTGGGAGCTACCTAACGGATGGCACTTCAATTATTCAAATTCCATTACCTGGATGCCCGACGGGTTTATTATTGAGGATGGTATTCCACCAGATATTCAGTTGAATATTACGGACGAGCACAGGTTGGAAGGACAGGATACCATACTTGAAGCTGCTCTAGACTTGTTGGGGAGATAACCTGAAAAATCCAGGTGTTATTCATTGAGATGAGGTAATACGTGGAATAGGAGAATCCTTTTGCAAAACCCGCCTTTGGGCCCAACTCTTCGTTACTCAACATTTCAAAAGCCTCATTTACGACCAGTAAAATACGTTTTTGAAATTCTGAAAGCCTCGATTTGAACCAAAAATCCGGTTTTGCAAAAGGATTCTATAAATCAATTACTTGAATCAACCCGCCACTATTTGTGGTGAATAATGCGGGATTATTTCACGAAAGGGATTATTTCTGCTTTGGCAACCTCAGAAATAGTGATGCTTACATCTTTCATAATCGGGCATTTTGGCTCTTGAGCAAAGCTAATCGAAAGGTAAACGCGGGGAAACGGTGACAATTATGAAATAAAAACACTATTGAAAGCGTCTTTTGATGCTATGGTGAAGCATCATTATTTCCACACAAATGAGTGTGTTGATAGTATTTCCTGATCAAATACGCTGTCTCATGAATGTTTGAAGGAATTACAGGTGTGAAATAGGCTGTCTCACGCATGTTTGGGTTTATTTCAACTTGAAATACGTCGTTTCACGCGTGTTTGAGCTTATTTCAACTTGAAATACGTCGTTTCACGCGTGTTTGGGCTTATTTCAGCTTGAAATACGTCATTTCATGCGTGTTTGAGCTTATTTCAACTTGAAATACGTCGTTTCATGCGTGTTTGAGTTTGCATAAAGCAGAGGAAAGAAAATTCAACCTCCTTATCAAATTTGCAATGGATAAATAAATCTATCTGATCGCTTATTTTAATGGCTTTAAATCTTATGTGATCATTTGCACATATAGCTTCTATCTACTTTAATTGTAACTGATTGGATCCACAAGCATTTAATTTGAAGTTCAAACAATCATTAAAACAGATATGTTATTTCCGGAAATACTGAAGTACGGCTTCCTTGTCATTTTCTTTGCGACGGCAGTGCTTGGTATTGCCAGCCTACCTAATTGGATTGAAATTCCCGAATGGTATAAGAAGAAGATATTTTTAGCGCTTATTTTAGAAGTGGTAGGAGTGATCCTCATTTTGTTTAATCAAGAAGTTGGAGGTACTGATTCAACAGTAGTTCCTGAGATTGCCATATCTAAGAGTGGTTGGATTGCACTAGATAAAAGTGGGGCTATTATTCACCCCCGGATAACCGTATCAACAAAGGATACTTCCATTACCTATCCACTTGGGGAACAATCGTTTTCTGAGTTTCAGAATGTTTCAGGTAAATTAAGCGAAAATGGATTAAGCGTCATTAGTGCCAAAGGAACCCGTCTAGCTACTATTAGCACCTCGGCATTAAAGCAAAATGGCTTATTTAATTCTTTTAAAACAGCGAGTGGCGAAATCACTTCCACCAAAAACTACGCTTACATTCAATGGGAAAAGCGAAGCAATAGGTATTGGGAACGGAAAGGAGAGTTTCTTGCTCCATTTGAACTGGAAATAGTGGATAATGCCGGAGGCACTTTCTATCAAATCAGGAACGTGAAAGAAGACACAGTTGTTTTTAACAGTGAAAGTAGTTCGAAAAACCTGATCTCGGTGGACAATCGAATTATTCACTTTCTCAAAGATGAAAAGGTGTATTATTTACTGCGTATCGCTTGGGCTGACTTAGAAAGCGATAAGAAATATGTACATGTAATCAATGCCCGAATAGAACCGATTGTTTCGTCCGGTCCAACTCTTCATTAAACTTGCATTATTCACCACAAATAGGGGCAGGTTGATTCAAGTAATGAATTTAGCGTAGTTGAACATTCATACTGAATGATTGTTGATGCCTCAAAATTTGGAGAACGATGTTGTCTGCTCATTCGAAATCAATTACCTCAGAGAATCCTTTTGCAAAACCGGATTTTTGGTTCAAATCGAGGCTTTCAGAAGGATTATCCTATTCCACGTATTACCTCATCTCAATGAATAACACCCGAATTTTTCGGGTTAATCGATCAGGTTGTTTGACTGGTCAGCGCACATTTTTAATATCGTTTAGTGCAAGAGCGTTGGAGATCACTCCTCAATCATTAAATTAGAAATACCTTGCTTTGCAAATCTTCTCCAATGATAATAGATTGATAAGGATATCATTATGGCAACGACTGTTGTGGAAATCATATAAGGCAGTAAAGAAACATTTAAAGGGTATACAAAATTTTCGTTCCACTTATCAATAAAATAATAAACAATAGGAATAGCAACCAATAGTGTAATAACCGTCAACCTTAAAAACGGCTTTGACAGCAATATATAGCCTTCCAAAAAAGAGCTGCCAAGTACCCTTCTTATAGCTAGTTCTCTTTTTTTGCTTCTCATCATAATTGCAAGAATATTGTATAATCCAAAACAGCATAATGAAATTGCGATAAGAGAACATGCCATAAAGATCCAAAGCAAATTTTCCTCTTTGGAGTACTGTTCAGCAAAATGGTCATCAAGGAAATAGTATTCAAATGGCTCTCCAATTCCCAATTCCTCCCACTTCTGCCTTATATTACCTAAATTACTAATATTGGTTCTGATCATGATTTTACCCGCTGCATCATCACCATTCAACTTGCCAATAATCAATGGCTCAATGGGATTATGGAATGACAAATGATGATAATCAGTTATTAGCCCAACAATTAGTTTAGTTGATTCAAAGCCCAATTTTGTTTCCTCAATGGTTATATCCGGATATTTCTCCAGAAAAGCTTTGTTGACAATGACCGAGTTGTTATCTGAATTCAGATTAAAATTTCTTCCCGTCTCAATAGGAATTCTTAGCACATCGAAATAACCTTCATCTACCTTTACGTAGTTTTCTACTGACTCCCTGCTCTCACCGTTTACACTTATCCCGAAAATTTCCTGCTCAAGTTCATCTCCCGGAACGATCTGACAAAGTGTTGTGGCTTCTACCCATGATTGTTTGTTTAGCTCTTTTTTAAATCTCCTCATTTGATGTACATAGTCATCCGGAGATGGTACTTTTACAACGATGATGTTTTTATCATCAAACCCCAGGTGTTTATTTTGAAAGTAGTTGAATTGTCTGGAAAGCTCCACGGTACCAGCTATTAAACCCAAAGAAATAAAGAGCTGAACGAACAGCAGAAACCGTTGATTCCAGGAATTATAAGAAATCAAACTCCTTTCTTCCTTTAGTAGCATAGCCACATCAGAGCGAAACATATGGTTCACTGGGATTATTCCTGCGAGTGCGCCTATCAGCAATAAGGCAATAAAAGTGGCGGATAGAAATATCATTATCCGGGCTGTATCCGGCATGTACCGAAATGGCTGAAAAACTTCAAAATAATTGATTGCAAAAACAGAGATGATCAGTGATAATAAAGAAGACAGAAAAACTATATTGATGGAATCCTTCATAAAAGACACCTTGATTTCTAACTTATTCACTCCAAAGGCTCTAAGCACTCCAACTTTTTTTGCCGTCTTAAATGATCTAATAACACTGATGTTCAAGAAATTGGAGACTCCTAAAATGATAAGCAGCACTGCCAGGAACAATAAAATGTAAAGGTTATTAATATTTCCTTTTGGCATGTCCATTAAAAGCGGTTCTGAGAGATGCAGTTGATCAAGCCTTTTCGGTGCAAATTCTGTGTGAAACCCTGCGCCCACTTTGTCTAACATGGGATTGAAAATCTCTGAACTGAAATGTGAGAGATCCTGCAATAAATCACTTTCGTTGTTTTGTTCGCTTATTAACACATAGGTATAATGATCAAGATTAAAATAGGACTGCAAAACCTCCTCTTCTGAAATTTGAAGTGTATTGGGAATCAAAGCATCAAAATGAAAGTCCGAATTGTTGGGCACATCTTCCATGATTCCACTAATAGTATATGTTACATCATCTAGTTTAAGGACCTGATTCAGAGCAGAAGATGAACCAAATATTTTGATTGCCAGCCGTTTGGTCAATACCATACTGTTTCTATTTTGAAATGCAGTTTGTTTGTTACCCTTCACTAATTTGTATGAGAACATATTAAATACTTCACCATTAACAGTGTAGATGCGCTGACCATCAAAAAGTTTGTTTCCTGAAGACAACTTAGCGTCACCGTCATACATCCCAAAAACGGTATACGATTGAACGGTAGGATATTTCTCCATGAGTTCAGCACCCAGCATCGCTCCGGTTGTGGCATAGGTATCCTCAGAATCACTCGTTTTTATGGCCATAGAAATCCGGAATATTCTATCCCTGTTTTCGTGAATGACATCAAAGCTAAATTCAAATGAGAGTAGCCAGAAGATAAGAAAACTTACCGATAAAGAAATCGACAAGCCAATAACTGATGGTGTAGAATTCTTAAACCAATTTATCATCTTTTTAATGTTGATATGCACCTGTAATTAAGTTTAACCCGCATTATTCACCACAAATAGTAGCGGGTTGATTTAAGTAATTGATTTATAGAATCCTTTGCCAAACTGGATTTTTGGTTCAAATCGAGACTTTCAGAATTTCAAAAACGTAGTTTACTGATCGTAAATTAGGCTTTTGAAATGTTGAGTAACGAAGAGTTGAGCCAAAAGGCGGGTTTTTCAAAGGATTCTCTTATTCCACGTATTACCTCATCTCAATGAATAACACCCGAATTTTTCGGGTTAATGCGTATATTTTTTCTTTCATTTTTCTGTCAAGAATAATAGCTTCTCTTCAAAGCACAAGCATTTCGCTTTTGCTTTATTTAAACCAATGATCTATTTTGGAAACATCGATAAGGAAGATAAAATAAGAAATCAATCAAAGCTATACAGAGGCGCAGGATTATTGGATGTTTGTTTTGATTGAAGAGACACAAACTTATCTATGAATTTGCCTTTTATTCCTACATCAAGATGTTTCCTTGGCCAAGAATGAAAAGCGCCACTATCGCAAGGCTTCTTATGCTTTGATTATCTTATCACAAACAGCCCGTAAATCTGCCAAGTGCTCTCTGTCAAGAACCTGCTCCAAATCAATAGTTCACCTTATGCTTTCTGCCGATTACACATATTTGTTTCCACATCAAAGTCATGATAGTCCGCTCTTCCAGTTTTGTAAACTGGAAGCGTTATCATAGGATGTATCATCCGAATCTTCTATTTGTTTAGATGATGAAATTCAAACATCGAATGAAGGATAAGGTAGATGATATTTTGTAATGTTTACCGTACGTAAGTGGGTAGATGTATCTACCAGAAAAATTACAGTAGAAAAGAGGAAGAGTATTATTGAGTAGTGCCGGTGATCTTTATGGAGTCCCGAAAAGAAGTAGTGGCATGATCAGAATGGTACATTTAGTGATCATGCTTCGAGATGACAAATCTCGAAAAGATTGGTATTTTTTTCATAAACTTTTTCCGCAGCCATCAACTAAAACTTCACCATCAATACCCCCAACTCTGCAACTATCAGCGGTTTCATTATAATTGGCCAAAAC
>JBCCLN010000141.1:0-10433 GCA_039026865.1 Bacteroidota bacterium
CCGTACCATTCCTTCATTTTTTGAGGATTTTCTGTTTTAAAGAAGATTCCTCCGATACCTGTTACCCTAGGTTCTGTTTTAGTTACATCTAGTTCTTTTTGTCCTTTTTTATCGATTTCACTGTTTCCGGTTTCTGTTTTTATTTGACAGCCTACAATTAACATGATTAACAAGGCTACTTGTACTTTATTTTTCATTTTTAGATGATTCGTTAAGTTATGATTTTAACCGGCAGACAAAGCTACAGTGCGAAATGATTTTCTCATTTATGATCTGGGCTAACAGAACATAGATAAGAAGTCCCGAATACATCGGAACACCATCCACTGAAATGACTAGGTTTTACCCAACTTTTTGTATCGATGATTTATAGAATTCTTTAAAAACCCGCCTTTTGGCTCAACTCTTCGTTATTCAAAATTCCAAAAACCTCCTTTATGACCAGTAAACTACGTTTTTGAAATTCCGAAAGCCTCGATTTGAACCAAAAATCCAGTTTTTGCAAAGGATTTTACAGTTAATAAATCAGTCTTTTTTCAGACAACATCTATAATTTTTTGTATCGAATGGATATGAAATATAATTTTGATATTGCTTAGAATGATTCTAAATCTTAAAATAGTGCTTTGAATTTCAGATAATATATTGAAATGAAAATGTCAGTATTTAGAAGAAGGTTTTTCATCGGGTTATCTATCATTTCTTTATGAAATTTAATGCTGATGATAGTACGGGAAAGCCTGATCTAACCACAAAATATGGGTTCCAAATAGTCTATGAACAGTGCGCAGAGCAAATGTTTGTGATTTGTTTTAATCGTACGAAAGACAAAGAAATAGCTAAAGATATCGTACAAGATATTTTTAAATCCTTATGGGAACGCAGGAACGATTTGGTGATAAATGGGTCGGTAAAACACTACCTACTGCGCGCCACTAAGTTGGAGTTGATTGATTATTTCAGGCGATTGAAGCGTAATACCAGACACCTCCAATTAGCAACAAATCCTGTTGAAAGATCCGCGCCTACTACTGAAAATGAAATGGATTATCAATATCTCAAGAGTCAAATAAATGAGGCGGTGGACCAACTCCCGACTCAATGTCAGCGAGTGTTTGTTTTAAGTAGAGAAAAAGGAATGAGCAATAAGGAAATTGCAACCTCTCTGGATATCTCAGTGAAGACTGTAGAAGCCCACATTTCCAAAGCATTAGGTACACTAAAAGGGGTGGTCTCATCACATAGATTTTCCTGACTATGGTAGCGCTTGCTTAAGAGCGGGCATCACTTGTTTTATCATATTCATTCGTAATTCCATTTTTTTAAAATTTTTTTTGTCATCTACTAAGGGTTGTTTCCAAGTTATACGGCTACCTATTAAACACAAAAAAACCGGGCTTTGGATATCACTTTAGAATTACTTAAAAAGTACGCCGAAAAAGAATGTACTAAACAAGAAAAGCTTGCTGTAGAGCTTTGGGTCGATGAGTTTAAGGAGGAAGGATCTAGTTTATCGAAAGATGAACTGATAGCGATTAAGATGGAGATGTGGGATAATATGTCTTTCGATATGGAGGCCCCAATGACTAATAAGCATAAATTAGGGATTATCAGAGAAGATCCTCAGACGGTAGAAGTCCAGATTTACAGAAAAATAATCCGCTATGCTGCGGCTGTTATTGTTTTCTGCGGAATTAGTCTATCTACGTATTATTTTTTGAATGATCCCTCTCAGATTAATCAGGAGGAGCACGCCTATATCGAAAAGTATAGGTCCGTCAAAACCCAAAGAGGTGAAAAAAGGACTGTGACGCTTTCGGATGGTTCCACTATCAGGATGAATTATGAAACAGAGATCAGCGTACCTGAGCACTTTGAAGGAGATGAGCGCATTGTTTATCTCACCGGACACGCTCACTTTAATGTGGTTCGGAATCCGGATAAGCCATTCATCATTTACACAGATAAGTCCAAAACACAGGTACTGGGCACTTCCTTTGATATCAATACCAAAGGTACGAATGAAACAGAAATCATTGTTACTAGCGGGAAAGTAGCCTTTTCAGAGAAGGGTCAAGAAAAGAACCTTGTCACCCTTAAAGTCAATGATCGGGCACTACTTCATGCCGATAAAAGTATTGCAACTAGCAAAGTAAATGCGGGAAAGTTAACAGCATGGAAAGATGACATCCTGGTGTTTGAAGGTGAAACACTTAAGGAGATCATCAAGGTGTTGGAACCATGGTATGACGTCAACATCACGGTGGAAGATTCAGAAAAGTTGAGCCAGCAGTACAACGTTTCTTTTAACAATCCATCATTTGAAACGCTGATTGAGCAAATGAGCTTCATGGGCAAGTTTAAATACTCCTGGGATGGAGCAGCGGTCATAATATACTAGAGAGCATACGATTTTAAGATAAATGAAATATGCTCTAGGAAATAGTGTCCTGGCTGTCATACTAGGTGTGGTATTGGCACTGCAAACTCAAGGTCAACAAAATATTCTTGATCGAAAAATCACTATTAGTTACAGAGAGAAGACTATCCAGGAGGCACTGAAGTTGCTGTCTGATAAAACCGGCTACGCAATTAACTACCTGACTTCAGATGTTCCCAAAAATGTGAAGATCACCAGGGCTTTTCAAAAAGTAACATTACGAGCAATCATCAGAGAAATATGGGGAGACGAAGTTTTGACTATTCGTGCAGTGGGCAATTCCATCATATTACAAAGCAACGAAAAGAAGGCTAAGGAGGTCGGAAAGGGTAGTCTTTCCGGTAAAATAACAGATGATAAAGGAGAACCCGTACCGTTTGCCACGGTGGGAATAAGAGGAACCAATAAAGGAGTAATCGCAGATGAAACCGGGGCATTTAAAATTAACCAAATTTTAGAAGGCACTTACCTGCTCAGCATTTCTTCTTTAGGCTATCAATCAGCAGAAGTTAAAGTTGCCATAAAAGATAACCAAACATCTAATCTAAAAATTGCGGTAAGCGCAGACGCAGAAGAGTTGGATGAGGTGGTTGTGTATGGTGAAACTCAGAAAGAAGTACTCGAAAAATCTGCTATGGCTATTAAGGTAGTAGAGACGAAAATCGCGCAATTAAAAACCGCCGATTTAGGAGAGGTAATGGCCCGCACTGAAGGAGTGAGCGTACAACGAAGCGGGGGACTTGGGTCCAATACACGATTTTCATTAAATGGATTGACCGATGATCAAATCCGATTCTTTATGGATGGCATCCCACTCAATGCTATGGGGCATGTGAATGGAGTTGCCAATGTACCGGTCAATACGGTGGAACGGGTAGAAGTTTACAAAGGGGTTGTTCCTATTCGTTTCGGAGCAGATGCTTTAGGAGGTGCAGTGAACTTGGTTTCTAACTCGGAATTTGAAGGTACACACGGACAAGCATCCTATCAGATCGGTTCATTTAATACCCATAGACTGGCCGGTTTTGTGCAGCATAGACCAGCAGATCATAAATACTTTGTATTAACGAGCGCTTTTTTAGATAGAACTGATAACAACTATTGGGTAGATGTGGAAATCCCGGATGCAAGAGGGCGGGTTGAGGAGAGGAGAGTACGAAGATTTCATGATACTTATGCAGCAATCGGTATGAGCATAGAAGCAGGATTCAGAGACCTGAACTTTGCAGACAAGCTAAGTATCAGAGCCTTTTATAATGACTCTGAAAAAGATCTTCAGCATAACCTAATTATGGCTTTGCCCTTTGGTGAGGCTTTTTCGGAGGCGTCTAGTTATGGGGGGTTTGTTGATTGGCGAAAGGAGATTTTTTCAGGTTTGAAGATCTCCAATGTCGCAGGTTTTTCAGAAAATAAAATTACCTGGGTCGATACAGCCAATGTGGTGTATAAATGGGATGGAAGCCTTGCTAGAGATCTTAATGGAGAGATTGTGATCCGGCCAAATCCCGGAGAGAATGGTGCCAGCAGTGATGCGGTTTTCTCTGATTGGACCTATTATGATCGGTTTTTTGCTAGCTATCAGTGGCGCGGCAAGCATCAGCTAAAAATATCTTCGGCTCCCACACTTCTTGAAAGATCAGGTAGAGATAGAAGAATAACCGATCCGGGTGAGGTTGATCGGTTGACACTAAGCAATAAGCTTTTCAATTTTATCAATGGGATAGAATATGAATTTAAGCCAAATGATAAACTGGAATGGACGGTCTTTGGTAAAAATTACATTCAGCGCTTAAACACGGAGCAGATTGTCTTTGGGACGGATCTCAATGTCATTGATCGTAATAGAATGACAAACAATTATGGAGTGGGTACGGGTGTGAGAATAGAACTTACTGAAAACTTGAGCACCAAGCTTACCTACGAGCGAGCCACCAGGCTACCCAATGCCATTGAGGTTTTTGGAGATGGGATTTTCATTTTCGATAATGTTGAAATAGAGCCAGAGAGAAGTCATAATGTAAACGTTGATTTAAATTACGTTAGAAGGGCAGCAAGTAAATCGGATTTGGAGATTGGAATTTCTGGTTTCTTGAGACAAGTGGATAGTTTGATCGTATTGTTGGGAAGCGGCATGACTTTTATACATCAAAATGTCGCCAATGCAACTTCTAAAGGCTTAGAGCTTAATTTTTCCTGGACGCTGGCCAATGAAAAACTTTTTATCAGCGGCAATGGTACCTGGCTAGATTTTCGTAATACTTCTGAAACAGGGCGGTTTGAACCCTTTAAAGGTGATCGAATACCAAACAGACCTTATTTATTTAGTAATGCTGACGCCGGTTACAAAATCCCTGACTTACTAGGTGATCAAAATAACCTGCAATTATTCTTGGGCGCCAGATATGTTCATAAATTCTTTAGAGGATGGGAAAGCGTTGGCGACCCTGATAGAAAGCAGTTCATTCCTAGGCAACTAACACAAAATGCTGGGCTAACACAAGACCTTCAAAAAGATGAACTCAAGTTCACTTTCACTCTGGAAGTACAAAATATTTCTAATGCCAAGGTCTTTGACTTCTTCGGAGTACAAAGACCCGGACGAAATTTTAATGCTAAACTTTTAATGAAATTTTGAAACACTTAATCGATATGAAAATCCAATTCAGTTTTTTATTTCTTTCAGCCTTTTTAATGCTAATAATTACAGGTTGTGATGATGACGATGGAGATAATGTCTCTCCAATAGATGATGCTGCCTACCTTATACAAGTAGAAACTCAGTCTCCCGATGGAGACCGGCTCGTATACATGGTGGTGCTACCTAGCTTAGACTCGGCCATAAACCTAGACAATGCGATCGAATTTAGCGGTTCTGCCAGGCTTAGAACATATGATGAAAAAGTATATATCTATGATAGTGAGACGATGGAAGTACTTAAGCTTGAGTTTAATGAAAATGATGAGCTAGTAGAAACCGACAAGTTTTCCATGGCAGGAACGGGGGCTACCTTTTTTAACGGCACAGATGCCATTGTTTCAAACACAGGGGCCGCTGTGGTTTTAGGCTCAATAGGGAAATTGGTTTTTTGGAGTCCTGAAAATATGGAGATTACAGCCATCTTAGATCTAGTAGATGATCTTGGTTTACCCGAAACAGCTTCAGGACTTACGATGTATTACGGAGGAACGGATGCCTCCGGACGAGCATTTTTCTCAGTAGGGACAACGGATTTTACGGGCTTTGTGAATCATCCCGGAGCAAGAGTAATGATAGTTGATCCTGACAATCAAACAGCTGAAATAGTAGAAGACTTAAGCCTCTCTCAAGGGACTTCGGGCAATCTTGACGATGATGGTGATTATTACTTTGTAGGTGATGCATTTTTTACTTTAGGGAGATATGCCATTCCCCCTTTTGATACAGACTTCTCTATCAATAGGATCAATGCAGGAACAAACTCATTTGATCCTGATTTTCAATTGCTAGGAACAGATCTCAACGACAATGGTTATGAGGAAATTCGGCATTTATCAATTAGTGGTGATAGATTCGTAGCAGGAGTAATTGAAGCCTCAACGGATTCTATCGCTACCTGGGGTTTTGATGTTTTTTCAAATGCACAAATACAATTATATGCTGGATCCACTAGTGATTGGAAAGGTACCAAATTATCAGGTCAGGGCAATTTTCAATTTTTGTTTAGTGCACTCGAGGTAGATGGAGATTTCTACTTTGCTACAACGGATATAAATGCAAGAGATGCCGATGATTTCGCCGGTTTGTATAAAGTGGAGGGTACTAATTTGGTTAAAGTAAATGAAACCGTCGGATTTATTAGACAGGTTTATCGAATAAGATAAATACAAAGGAGAGGACCCAGGGGTACGTGTTAAAAATTCTGATCTTTGATCCGACACTAATATTCCCCTTTACGAAGGGTTTAGAGGAGAATTTTTTAAAAAAAAGTTTTATGTTAGAATTTAAGTCCTTGAAACCACAGGAATTTATATGTGCAAATCCCTTGATAGAGAACAGATCAAATGCTCAGTATGCCTCTCTTTATTCCTTATAATGAAAATAAAAGAGTAGTTATTACATGTAGTAGCTATTCTTTATTTTTGAAATAGAATGTTTAACAAACCAATCTGCCTATGCCAGCTAATAAGAAATACCTATTAAATACCAGACTTGGACGAACCAGCAAAATTCTAGCGGCCATCTTTGGTAGTTTGTTTGCTACCATGTCTTTTCATATAGCCGCAGCAATATGGACCGACCCTATTAATGCCTTGAGTACTTCATTATTTTCCATATTTATCATCTGGCCGTTACTTATGCTTATGGTCTATTGGATCTCAAAACCATGGAAATCTTGGACCATTCTCCTCTCCATCACCCTGATATTTGGAATATTGACCTATTTAGGAAAAATGTAAACGAAACGCTATGGATAATCAAAAAAGAAATTATAACGTATTCTTCAACACCCATACTGTAAGCGGTATTGTAATCAGTATTGGATTATTTGTGTGCTTTTTAGCCGGAGGATTTGCCTTATTTCTAGATGAAATCAATTACTGGCAAGAAGGGGCAAAAAGAGAGGTTTATACCACTGATATTGATTATGATCGAGTCTTGTCTTTGGTAGAAGAAGAAAACTATGAAATGAAAGGTAGAAGTTTTTTTATCGGTTTGAGGGAAGATATCCCTGATTATATTCAGGTCAGTTCGCAGGCTTTAACAATGGACAGCACGAAAAGCAAGGAGTCTGTATCTTCTGAAGATTCATTGGCCCATGCTTCCATTTTTTTAAAAATCAATCCTGATACATACCACATTGAGGCTAGAGAATTTGATCGGGAGAACAAAAAGTTAGGAACGTTTTTGTACCATCTTCATTATTTTGAGCAGATCCCTGCTGTGGGTATCTATTTGGCCGGACTGGTCGCATTGTTTTTCTCATTTGCGTTATTTACTGGCATCATTGTTCACTGGAAGAAAATCGTCTCCAATTTCTTTACCTTCCGTTTAAAAAGCAGTATCAAGAATTTATGGACCGATGGTCATACTGCCCTGGGAGTGATAGGTATCCCTTTTCAGTTAATGTACGCCATCACCGGATCATTTTTTGGGCTTATTATCATTCTATACCTACCATTTTTAGTCATTGTTTTTGACAATGATGTAAATAAACTAATGGAGGCGTTTAATCCGGTTTATGAATCTGATCCTAACGAACTTTATGTAGATACCGGTGTCACCACCAACTCACTGGTGAGCAAAGCAATTGGTGATTTTGATCCTGAAGGAATTGAAAGAGTATCTGCACAAATCACAGACTATGGTGAGCCGAATGCACAGTTGAAGGTTACTACACAACTTAATGATCTCAAGTATTTTTTTGGGACAACCCATACAACCTACCGAATGGCAGACGGAAAGCTACTCAACTATAAGCCGGTAGAAGAAAACAGTTATACGGAGGTAGCTACGCAAACGATGGCTAAACTGCATTTTGCGCAGTTTGGCGGGTATTTGATCAAAGCAGTCTATTTTCTACTTGCTTTAATTACGTGTTTCGTCATTGTTTCAGGAGTGATGATTTGGCTCACCGCGCGGGAAAAGAAAACCTACACCCACAAAGCTAAATTTAATCGGAATGTTGGAGCTATTTATTTGGGTTCTTGTCTGGGGCTTTATCCGGCCATAGCATTATTCTTTTGTTTGGTAAAAGTTTTTCCAATGGAAATCGACCATCGCTTTAGCATCATGTCCAACATCTTTTTCCTTTTTTGGCTGGCGTTTACTATTTATGCTTACTTCTTAAAAAGCCCGTTTAAAATCAACAAATATGCATTGATTTCAGCAAGTGTTTTAGGGTTCCTTGTTCCGGTATTAAACGGATTACAAAGTGGGCTATGGCTATGGAAATCTTGGGGAATGGGCTATATAGATTCTTTTTTCATTGATGTTTCATGGCTAGCAATGAGTATCATTACTTTTTGGGCAGCCATGGTTTCAAAACCAGTGACCAAGAAGCCGAGCATGTTAAAGGATAAAGCAATAGATCAGAGCTTTAAAGAAGAACCAATTAAAATAAGGGTTAATGAACCTGTATTGGCTGCTAACTCCTTAAGAAAATAGAAATAAAAAAATACCTTATTC
Organism: Bacteroidota bacterium; assembly: GCA_039026865.1. Classification (GTDB taxonomy): domain Bacteria; phylum Bacteroidota; class Bacteroidia; order Cytophagales; family Cyclobacteriaceae; genus Ekhidna. The sequence goes on from JBCCLN010000141.1 coordinate 8,607, forward strand.
ATTGTATATACTAAATCAGTATTACTACGAATAAGGTATTTTTTTGATAGCACGTGTTTTTTGAAATTCTGATGCACTTATTGTTAATAGAACCTATTCATGGGGGAAGATCTTCATTAGTAAAATACAAAATCCTAAGCCTATTTTTATTTAATCCAAAAACCAGATGAATCTTTAAGAAGAACCATGCGGCTCCAATGTATAAGATAGATTCAAGGGCATCTCTAAAAACTCAGTTCAAGAATTTGAGGTAGCGATTTTTTCCTGAGACAAGACGTCAAAAACGGAGTTTAGCAGCGTTAAATAAGTATTTTGACAACAAAGTATCAAGGAAAAAGATCATCTCAAAAATTGAAAGTGGGTTTTTAGAGGTGCCCTAAATTGAGTTTATCACTAAAAAATTATGCTGTAAGCATCAAGGGTGCATTTTCTTTTTTTTAGAACTACTAACCGAATATAAAATGAAACGACAAACTAAGATCACTTCCATTTGGGCCTTCATAAGCTTAAGTCTGTTAATTCATTTCGTACTTGAAATTGGCGAAGGATTTTATTATTCAGAATTACCCAAAGAGCCTTATGGCGAGTCAGTACCAACCGAAAATCATATCATTTACCTCATCGCCATGATTTTGCCTTTGGCCATGGCTTTTGTGACGCTATTCATTAGTAGTAAACCATTTAAAATATTCTCTTTAGTGTATGCCAGTCTCCTTACCCTAATAAACGCTGCGCATGCTATAGAAGGATTAGTTTACGCTATTTCTAATGTTTCACAAGTTGTCCTACTGTTGATGGTAGTTATTTTCAATATATCCTTATTGCTACAATTGAATCATTGGAGAAAAGAAGAATAGCAATGGAAATTACAAGGTCCGCCGCCAATTCTTCAAGCAAGGTCATCTTATTTCTAGCGTTAATGTTTCTACATTACGAATTTGAAATAACGTATCCTCAGGAATTGGCTCGTATTCATCGCCATACGGCTTCATAAAATATTCAAATCTGTAAGTACCTTCAAGTAAATTACTTATTATAGAATCCTTTGCAAAACTCGCCTTTTGGCCCAACTCTTCGTTACTCAAAATTTCAAAAGCCTCATTTACGACCAGTAAACTACGTTTTTGAAATTCTGAAAGCTTCGATTTGAGCCAAAAGGCGAGTTTTGCAAAGGATTCTTATAATCATTCTTGTGTGATCAGAGATGGGATTTGAATAAAGTGGTTCAGATTCTCCAGCTATATGAAGGTTACCTTTGATAAGTTCTTTTTCATTTCAAAGTTTTAAGCCATATGATGACCAACCTTGTTGGATTTCTTTAAATCTTGAAAATTAGAATTGACATCACTGCTTGTAATGTTTACTAGATAAGTGTATACCTACAGCGTTTGGTTTACTTTACTATTCTTCAATAATAAGATTGCTAGGATCTGTCGATATTCTCTGTGCATGAATCCGAATGGTAATACATATTGTGAAAATTGGAGTTATACATAGCTTTTTCATTTTCTGGTATTTTCCTTGAGTTCATCTAAGTTAGGTGTGTCTGTCACTGACGGATAAAGTATAAAATTATCTTGAGTAGAGTCTTTTTTATCCATCGCTTAACCCACCTTATACCCACCTTAAGCAGCCTTCTTTAGGGCAGCCAGTTGTTGTTCAAGGCTTTTAATTCGTTTTTCTTTAAATTTGGTTTGGTTTAGCCGAAATATTTCGGGATTAAACGCTTCTTTTTTAGTCCTCATATGAAAATAGATGATCGCCATTTTAGGAGCCATCGCACATTTAGCTGCTTTGGGCCCTAATCTGGCTTTGAGCCTGCGGTAA
>JBCCLN010000142.1:0-10285 GCA_039026865.1 Bacteroidota bacterium
AAATCAAGGCTTTCAGAATTTCAAAAACGTAGTTTACTAGTCGTAAATGAGGCTTTTGAAATTTTGAGTAACGAAGAGTTGGGCCAAAAGGCGGGTTTTCAAAGGATTCTTATAGAATCAATTCATAAGTCAAATTATCTTATAAGTTCTAAGCCTCATGCCGGTTGTTTATTGTATCGGCAAGTATTGCTATTATATAATCTGAAAAGCACCTTTTGCGATTAGTAGGGATATTTATGCGTAAAAGGCGAAGTACATAAAACCTTATTTAACCCGAAAAATTCGGGTGTTATTCATTGAGATGATGTAACACGTTGAATATAAGGTAATTGATTTCGAATAAGATGACAAAATCATTCCCCAAATTTGAAGAACCAAAAATCATTCAGAATGAAAATTAAATTACTGTAAATCAATTACTTGAATCAACTCATCACTATTTTTGGTAAATAATGCGGGTTAAATAAATCATCCCGATATTCTAGGTTCTTTCCACGTTTTTCTTAAGTTTTTGACTATATCTTTCTGACTTTCCCGCTACCGGAAGAGTTGCTGATTACTCTTTCAGGGTTGCCTGCGTAATACACGCTTCCACTACCTGAAATAGAGGCTTCAATTTCTTCAGTTACAGAGATATAGCAACTTCCTGATCCACTGATTTTGGCTTCAAATGAAGCAACAGTCAGATCTTCTCCTTTTATTTTACCTGATCCACTTACTCGCGCAGATGCCTCGCTGGCACTACCACTTAAGCGAATACTTCCTGACCCCGAAATCCTGGTCTCTAATTCATCTCCAATCAGATCAAGTTCCATATCTCCTGATCCACTCACAGATAATTCTATGTCATCAACATCTAATTTACTCCTCCCTTCTATATTCCCGCTACCACTCACTGAGAGTCTTTCAATCTCTTTCATGGTAACATAGATTGTTACATCAGAATTTCTCCAACCACTTCGCCAACTCCATTTATTTTCTCTTGTAATAATAAGTCTGTCTCCACTCATTTTAAATTCTATTTCTTCAAAATCATCATCATCACAATCGATTTCTACCTTAACATTTGAGCCTTGTTTTAAGTACAAAGTGCCAGGTATGGCCAAAGACAATGCTGAAAAATCTTCAATGTCCACCGTTCTTTTCTGCGCATGCATAAAAAAAGTAACCGCAATTGAGAGAAAAGTAGTAATTATCGTTTTCATAATTTTTTAAATTGTATTTATCTATAGACAGAACTAATCGTTCAAGGTTGCAATTAATAGGGTCTTTCTCCTACCCAGTTTCCAGGTGGATCGTAATTACAGATCCAAAGATCATATCCATCACATGTTATTTTCGCACAACCTACTTTTTTTGTCGTTTTCCAAACTATTTGAGTGTAATGTCCACATATTTTACCTGATTTACATTTGTTTTTATTGTAATTATAATCTTCTTTTTCACTGGCCCAGGCATCTACTACTTCTTTAGGACCATAATATCCAGTAGTTCCTTTAAAAAGGTTCTCGCCGAATTTATTTCCAGGTCTATGCTCAAATCCACAATTTTTTTCTTTAAGTTGTAATGCCCAGTCAGTGGCTAGGTCAGCCATGTTTTCTGACCATTCCAGTTTTTCGTTTACTCCAACATCTACACGCCAATAGTGATGTCTTTCTAATACAAGATCGATTTCTTCTTTAGTGAGTTTCGATTGATCTACTTCAAAAGCGGAACCGACAATGGGTAGAAACTTGAGGAATAATAAGATAATGATCACAATAAAGTCAATTCAATTTCATGCTTTTCTTATGAAAAATAGATGTAATTGGTTGAATAAAACACGTGTATGCAGCTAAAAATATGCCTTAAAAGGAATCCTATTGAAATTAATTCTGCGATCAAATAATTTATTCCTCTAAAATAAGACTTAGCGAAAAAGCTAAAACTGAAACTAAAATAGGACCCTCATACCTGAATCTGTGTTTGATCCGATAAAAGAAAATTGGGAAAAATCGATAAACTAGCAATAGAATAGCCGACATTTATAGTGATGTAACCAGTCAAATAATTGAACATATTCGTTACGCTTAAAAAGATTAAAAGAAGGACAAACGTTATTATTCGTCATTTCTTTTGTAAAATTTTATTCCAGGAAAAATACTAACGAAGAAATTAACAATAGCTAGGAGTAAAACATCCGTCCAAAGCAGAAACATGAAGCACGAAATGCACGAAAAGTAAACCCCAGTACCGTCAAGAAACAAAGTGGTATCAGAAAGAAGAGAAATGAGTATCGCTTTATGTTCCATTTCAAGCGGATTGCCAATAAAAAGGAAACCAATAGTTAATGAAGAAAATGCATTCCAGCGTTCTGAAATAAGGGCTGTAGATCCGTTTTTTAAGAAATAAGATCTATGTCTTCAGAAGTTAATTTTTGCATAAAATTCTCTAAATTCTTAAGGAAACAACACATAGGTAACTTATTGGCATAGGTTTTGATAAATACTAAATATCTTAAAACGATTAGGTTGTTAGGTTATTGGTTAGTTGAGTTAATCCCGTTCATCGAAAGGTGAATGGGATTATTTTTAAAAAAGTTGTAACATTTAAGGATTCTCAAATCTAAGATTTATATCTTGGAAAAAATCCTGAAGAATTGGATCACACTGTTACCTCTCATTCAAGAATAGCTTTTTTGTATCAAAAAGTAAGAAAACAGACTGAAATTCTCTGTGAACCTCTAGAGATTGAAGATTTTGTTGTGCAACCTATAGTAGATGTTAGCCCACTTAAGTGGCACTTAGGTCATACCACGTGGTTTTTTGAAACTTTCATTTTAGCGCCTAATTATAAGGGATATCAAGTATTCAATGAGAAATTTTCTTTTCTTTTCAATAGTTACTATATCTCTGCCGGAAAACGGTGGACAAGAGCCAATCGTGGGCAACTCACCAGGCCTACGGTCCATGAGATTTTCCAATACAGAAGATACATTGACGAAAAGATGGAAAACTTCTTAGCTGACATAACACCTACAACAGAGCTATCTGCTCTGATTGAGTTAGGATGTAATCATGAGCAACAACACCAGGAGCTTTTTCTTTACGATATCAAAAGAATTTTAGGAGATAATCCGATTTTCCCTCTGTATGTCAAATTGAATGTTGAATCATCTCCATTACCACTAGAACAAGAATGGTTGGCAGTCAGTGAAGGAGTATATGAAATTGGTTTTGAGGGAGATGACTTTCATTTTGATAATGAAGAAAAGAAGCATAAGGTGTTTCTTCACTCTTATGAAATATCATCAAAACTAGTGTCTAATAATGAATATATGGAGTTCATTGAGGATGGCGGATATCAAAACCATCTTCTGTGGTTATCGGAAGCTTGGGAGTGGATAAATGAAAACACGATAAAAGCACCAAGATATTGGCATGAAGAAGATGGAGGAGAATGGTGGAACTATACATTAGGTGGATACAGAAAAGTTAATGAAGATGACCCATTGGCTCATGTTTCTTATTATGAAGCGGATGCCTTTGCCCGCTGGAAAGGGTGTAAACTACCGACAGAGTTTGAGTGGGAGGTTGCTTGTGGCCAGTACTCAAAAGAAATCCCTTTTAGGTCCAATTTTGTTGAGGATCAGAAATTTCAACCTGTACAAACTGATTCATACGATTTTTATGGAAATCTATGGGAATGGACATCCAGCGCCTATGCTCCTTATCCTTACTTTAAGATCGCTGAGGGAGCTCTCGGCGAGTATAATGGGAAGTTCATGGTGAACCAAATGGTACTAAGAGGAGGATCTTATGGTACGTCAAGAAATCATATTAGAAAAACATATCGTAATTTTTTCCATCCGCATCTAAGATGGTTGTTTTCAGGTATCAGATTAGCCAAGTTTAAATAATTGAATGAATAAAGAGATAACAGCGATTGAAAGCAGCTTTCTCACAGATGTATTAGAAGGTTTAAGATCGAAAAATAAACAGCTATCCTCCAAATATTTTTATGATGCTAAAGGGGATAAACTCTTTCAGCGAATTATGTGCTTGCAAGAGTATTATCTAACAAGTAAAGAGTTAGAAATATTTGAAACGCACAAATCAGCGATATTGGAAGAGATGAGTAACGGAGATCCATTCAGGATTATTGAGTTAGGTGCTGGGGATGGTTTAAAAACCAAGGTACTATTAAGGTATTTTCAAGAAAAAAATGTTGATTTCACCTACACTCCGGTAGACATATCAGGGAATGTCTTGGAAATACTTGAACAGAATCTTCTGAAAGAGATTCCTGACCTAAAGATCGAATCATATAATGGTGATTATTTTGATGCTTTAAGTGAAATTGGAGAAGGAGACGAGAAAGACGTTGTTTTCTTTTTAGGCTCCAATGTTGGAAACTTCTCTGGAGATGAAGCAGAAGGGTTTATCGCTAAGCTTCACGCTTTTCTCAATCCTGGCGATTTACTCTTTATGGGAGTTGATTTAAAAAAAGATCCATCTATCATTTTATCGGCTTATAATGATAGTGAAGGGGTTACCACAGAATTTAATCTTAATTTATTGGATAGAATCAATTACGAATTAGGAGCTGATTTTGACAAAGATCAGTTTTTGCATTATCCGTATTATAATCCTCAAACTGGCGAATGTAGAAGCTATCTCATAAGTAAAAAGGCTCAGAGTATAACAATTAATGATCAAGAAATTCATTTTAGACCATGGGAAGCTATATTTATGGAAGTATCTAAAAAGTATGATGAAGCACAACTCAAAGAATTATCTTCCGTTACGGGATTTACCCAAATTCAAACCTTTACCGATTCCCAAAAATGGTTTGCAGATGTGCTTTGGAAAGCTTAAGCAGAATGATCACTTTTTTACTCAATGGAAGAGTAAATCCTTAGAATAACCCGCATTATTCACCGCAAATAGGGCGGGTTGATTCAAGTAATTATTTTTCCGTAGTTGAACATTTATAGTGAATGATTTTTGATCCCTCAATTTGGGGAACGATGTTGTGATCTCATTAGAAATCAATTACCTCCTATTCAACGTGTTACCTCATCTCAATGAATAATACCCTAATTTTTCGGAATAAGTGCGCATGAGAAGATTCGAACTTCCACGAGATTGCTCCCACCACCCCCTCAAGATGGCGTGTCTACCAATTCCACCACATGCGCGTAAAGAATGTAAAAGTAACTTTTCGGACCAAACTAGTTTCTATTCCTAAATCAAAAAAGAAAAGTATTCAGGTATTAGCTTTCACAAACCTAATGTTCATCTTCTCTATCTTCGGATTTACCAGAATGAAATGGATGATAACTGTGAGTTATCTTCTCTGTTTGCGACAGCAGTAATGCTGAAATGATAAATACCATATGAATAACGATCTCGATAATCACACCTTCAGTACTTGTCTTTTGCACTTCGTTTCGATAATTCATGAAGGTTTTCAGAAGATAAACCCCAGAAATAGAAGCAAGTGAGGTAGCAAGTTTGATTTTCAACTGACCTGCATCAAGTCCTTCTAACCAGAGAGGCTTATCATCATGCATATCCACATCAATACGACTTGTGAAGATAGAGTACCCACCTATAGTGACCATAACCACTAAGTTCATCACCATAGAAATATCTACCAGTCCAAGTACTTTGATCATTACAGCCGTTTCATCCCATTTAGAAATATTAGAAGCCATATACAACAGCTCTTCAAAAAACTTATAGAGATAGAAAAATGCAGCCAGGATTAACCCAGCGTACAAAGGAGCCTGAACCCATCTACTCCAGAAAATAAACCCTTCGAAAAACCCTTCAAATTGCTTTATTGGTGAATTATCATTACTCATAAAATGGGTATTATCATTTTAGCTGAAATATAAAAGATTATTTATTCGTAGCTTTTAGATTAAACGAAATTAAGCTAATCTTCACCGAATATGACCAAAGTACCTGCAATTAAGTCATGTAGTCCTTGTCTCTTGGCATGAAAAGCAATCATGGTAAATCCGCCGAAGAGGAGTAACAACGAAAAAATTTTACAAAAATTCCTAAGAAGTATGGTAAATGGACTATTTGAATTTGCTGATTTGGAAACTACTTTGAGTTTTGTCCATATCTTTCCTGGACTTCCCTGCCAGTTGCTCAGCTCGAAGATGGAGTGATAAGCAACATAAATTCCAAAAAGTATGAGATAGTGAAACGGGGTTTTTGACAATAGAGAAGTCAAATAAAATAGAAGCAGTATCGGAATTAAATCGATATTGTGTGCCAAAAGCCTTTGAGAAAAGGACGCATATACCTTCTTATTTTTCTGTTTCATGTATATTTCAGTTGATTTTGAATTGTACACACGGAATTCTAGGCCGCATCAACAGACCGGTTCATCCAGCAGTGGCTATAGATTCTCTTTGAATATTTATGCTCATTTCAATGTGTATAAGTTTATTTCCAGCGGCCACAAGGAATTCCCATAAACTTATTCATCCTGGGGTGGAAATTACTACTAAAAATTCATACATAACATTGGCTATGTTAACATAATCATGTTGCTTGGCGATTCGAGTATCATTTTATTTTATTGTTCTTTTCGCATAAATAAGTTAAACAAAAAAAGCTAAACCTTATCTGTTCATTTACTGGATAACAAATTTTATTGCAATGTTATTTGCTATTGAATAGCTTTGATTTTTCGTTGCCAAAGTGGCGGAATTGGTAGACGCGCACGACTCAAACTCGTGTTCCTTCTGGAGTGAGGGTTCGATTCCCTCCTTTGGTACATATGCCTCTGTCAATCATTTGATTAACAGAGGTTTTTTTTTATTTAAATGATGTGAGCACAAAAAAGTTAGTCAGATTCCTCAAAGAGGTTAGATTAACCAGGATTAGGATTTCAAGATATGGTAAAAAGTAACATAGAGCAGCTAACTTCCTGTGGCAGCTATGTAAGCCTATGAATTTAATGGTGATTGGGATCCCTACCTGCATTTTGGATGGATGTAAAACCCTGATTGAGAAATAATCAGGGCTTTGAAATAGTATCTGAGAAAATTCTCTATTCAGCTCGATTGGCCATATGATCAAGGATGCATTTTTCGTACATCCTTTCATTTATAAGAATTAGGAGTTATTCTATCTTAGCGGATCGTTTTTGAAAACCATTTAAAACTCATGGATAAAATACTCTACTTGGTACCTGTGTTAGGTATCATAGGTCTTCTCGTAATGATTGTAAAATCACGTTGGGTAAACAAACAAGACGCTGGTGAGGAAAACATGAAGATCCTAGCTAACCACATTAGAGAAGGCGCACTAGCTTTTTTAAGTGCAGAATATCGCATTCTTGCTATCTTCGTTGTTATTGCAGGTATAATGCTTGGCATTATTTCCACGTTAGTTGAAACCACTCATTGGTTTATCATTGTTGCTTTTTTTATAGGTGCTTTTTTCTCAGCAACTGCCGGTAATATAGGTATGAGGATTGCAACCGCAGCTAACGTACGCACAACACAGGCCGCAAGGTCTAGCCTATCCCAAGCATTGAAAATATCATTTGCAGGAGGAACTGTGATGGGACTGGGTGTTGCGGGACTAGCTGTATTTGGATTAAGCGTTTTATTCATTTTATTATTCCACTATTTCATGAATGGTTCATGGACTACAAACGGTGATATGACCATTGTTTTGGAAGCATTGGCTGGTTTTTCTTTAGGAGCTGAGTCTATCGCTCTTTTTGCAAGAGTAGGTGGAGGTATTTACACAAAAGCAGCTGACGTAGGTGCAGATTTAGTGGGCAAAGTAGAAGCTGGTATTCCTGAAGATGATCCTAGAAACCCTGCCACAATTGCGGATAATGTCGGTGACAATGTAGGAGATGTTGCCGGAATGGGCGCTGACCTTTTTGGTTCTTATGTGGCTACGGTTTTGGCTTCAATGGTACTTGGTAACTATGTGATTCGAGACATGGGTGGATCAATTAATGATGCATTTAATGGGATTGGCCCAATTCTTCTTCCGTTGGTTATTGCGGGTCTCGGCATCATTTTTTCAATTGTAGGGACAATGCTTATCAGCATTTCTGGTGATAATGCGAAAGAATCTCAAGTACAGTCCGCTTTAAATAGAGGAAACTGGGGATCAATCATTTTTACTGCCATAGCTTGCTATTTTTTAATCAACTGGATGCTTCCTGCTAAGATGACCATGAACTTTTTTGATGTAGGAAGTCTGACAGTAACATCTAATGCGGTATTTGGAGCAGTCTTGGTAGGGTTATTTGTAGGGGGTGCTATCTCCTTTATGACAGAATATTACACAGGTTTGGGTAAAAAACCCGTAGTTGATATTGTTCAAAATTCAGCAACAGGAGCAGCCACAAACATCATTGCGGGTCTCTCTACCGGTATGATTTCAACTTTTGGTCCTATCTTACTTTTTGCAGGAGCAATTTGGGGAGCATATGAGCTGGCGGGTTTTTATGGTGTAGGAATAGCCGCTTCTGCTATGATGGCAACAACTGCAATGCAATTAGCTATTGATGCTTTCGGTCCGATCGCCGATAATGCAGGAGGTATTGCAGAAATGAGCGAATTACCCGAAGAGGTAAGAGAGAAAACAGACATCCTTGATTCAGTAGGCAACACCACAGCAGCTATTGGAAAGGGATTTGCTATCGCTTCTGCGGCGTTGACGGCGCTTGCACTCTTCGCAGCTTATGTGACTTTCACGGGAATAGACGGGATTAATATATTTAAAGCAGATGTTCTGGCAGCACTTTTTATCGGCGGAATGGTGCCGGTTGTATTTTCAGCACTGGCCATGAGATCCGTAGGTAGAGCTGCCATGGAAATGGTGAAAGAAGTGAGAAGACAGTTCAAAGAAATCCCCGGGATAATGGAAGGAACAGGAAAGCCAGAATATGGTAAGTGTGTGGATATATCCACCAAAGCAGCATTAAGAGAAATGATGCTTCCAGGAGCAATTACAATCATCGCGCCTATCTTAATTGGATTTTTCATGGGTCCCGAAGCTTTAGGTAGCTATATGGCCGGAGTGGCTGTTTCGGGTGTTCTATGGGCAATTTTTCAAAATAATGCCGGCGGTGCATGGGACAATGCTAAAAAATCCTTTGAAGCTGGCATTGAAATCGATGGGAAAATGACTTACAAAGGATCTGAAGCACATAAAGCCGCCGTGACGGGTGATACAGTAGGGGATCCCTTCAAAGATACTTCTGGCCCATCCATGAATATCTTAATAAAGCTAACATGTCTTGTGGGTTTGGTGATCGCTCCAATCCTAGGTGAGATTTATGGATCAGGGAGCCACGCTTCCGATGATATGAATGCCGAAGAAATCATTCTTGAGGAAAATCAAGTTCAGCAAATACAAGAAGTAAAAGCAAAGGTAATAATCGTAGAATAAATCGCTTTCTTTTGAAAATTAAGGATAGACCTTTGTTATCTTCGGGACTTACAACATTCATGAAGCAAAAACCCATCTTTCAAAGATCCTAAATGAAGTGAAGGAAGGTGAAACGGTGTATATCGCTAAAGCAGGTAAAAAATTAGTTGAACTTAAACCAGTCAAGGAAAAGGAGAAAAAAATCCCTTGGGGAATGCTAAAAGGTAAAATCTGGGTAGTAGATGATTGGGATAGTGAGCAAACCAACCTGGAAATATGGAAAGAATGGGAAAATAAGGATTTTGTATCTTGAATTATTTACTAGACACACAAATACTTATTTGGACAATCAATAATCTTTCTAGGATTTCTCTTCAGACAAGAGGGTTAATAGATGTAGCCAGGAATTTTTACGTCAACTCTTTGGCAACGTTTGAAATTTTACATAAAAACAAGATTGGTAAACTAAAATTTGAAGCAGCGTTCGAAGAATTATTTTTTTTTGATTGGTTGGACTTAGATAGGGATCATATAGCGCATACCTATGATCTACCTCTAATCCATCGAGACCCCTTTGATAGATTGCTTATCGTACAATCCATTGTAGAAGGAATTCCACTCATTACAGCAGACAAGCAAATTCAGCAATATAATTTTCCGTATGTCAAAGCGTAGTAACGCTCAGATTATAGATATTGCCGAAAAATGGTTTAAATCCAAAGGATGGAAAGTTTTTGATTTTCAAAAAAAAACGTGGAAAGCTTATCTTAATGGAAAAAGCGGCCTTTTAAATGCCCCTACAGGATCAGGAAAAACGTATGCACTTTGGATACCTGCTGCATTAGAATTTTTAAAAGAAAAAGATTCATTTGAAGTAAAACCTG
>JBCCLN010000143.1:0-10281 GCA_039026865.1 Bacteroidota bacterium
CTTGAATCAAACCGCCACTATTTGTGGTGAATAATGAGGGTTAAGCAACCTAACCCGAAAAATTCGGGTTTTATTCATTGAGATGAGGTAGCACGTTGAATAGGAGAATCCTTTGAAAAACCCGCCTTTTGGCCCAACTCTTCGTTACTCAAAATTTCAAAAGCCTCATTTACGACCAGTGAACTACGTTTTTGAAATTCTGAAAGCCTTGATTTGAACCAAAAATCCAGTTTTGCAAAGGATTCTATGAGGTAATTGATTTTGAATGAGAGGAACAACATCGTTCCCCAAATTTGAGGAATCAAAAATCATTCACAATGAATATTCAACCACGGTAAATCAATTATTTGAATCAAACTGCCACCAGTTGTGGTGAACAATGCGGGCTAATTCCAGATAACAGAAACGGTTTTTTTGTGCCATTTCCTTATCTGAAGAACTCCTGACCTGATCCCCAAAATGAGGTAATAGATTGAAGATCGTTCGTAAATTCTCTTTGTCGCAATACTGTATCATTTCAAATTCAAAAACATCTTTTCTGTAGATCATTATGGAGTGTTTGCGACAGAAAAATTTACGTCGAGTCAGGAGTTCTGATCTGGTACCCTGGTTGTTTATATATAATACATTCTCCTCGATCTATCGCCGTGTCTGATTGATCAAGTTTTAGATAGAAGCTTGACTATTGCTTTGAGACGAGTTAGAAAACAAGGGTGCACCAGCCTGCTCAGAGGACTTGAAAGCTTCCCGATTTGTCTTACCCAATAGATATTCTTTTGAATTCAGAAACGGTTAGTCCTTTAGACACACTGTTAAGATATTGAGAAATACTTTTAGAGTTATCTTTTACAAATGACTGACTCAAAAGTGTATTTTCCTTATAAAACTTGTTGAGCTTACCCAGTGCTATTTTTTCTATAATATTTTCTGGTTTCCCTTCCTGTCTTGCCTGCTCTTTTCCAATCTCTATTTCTTTCTCTACAAGTGCGGGGTCTACACCTTCTTTGTCCACTGCCACCGGGTTCATTGCGGCTATCTGCATAGCTACGTTTTTGCCCGCCTCTTCCATTTCAGTACCATTTGTATTTTTAAGAGCTACTAAAACCCCTAGTTTAGCATTTGAGTGGATGTAAGACACAATAGCCTCCCCTGATAGGATTTGAATTTCTTTAATTTCTAATTTCTCGCCGATTTTGCCAGTTAGTTCTACCACTTTTTCCCTTACTGTAAGGCCTCCTAAATTCTTTTCGTAAAGAGCCTCTATATTCACTGGCTTTTCAGCAAAGGCCAATTCGGCAATGTGATTTCCAAGTTCAACGAACTCCTTATTTTTTGCTACGAAATCAGTTTCACAGGTAAAAGCAATCAATGCTCCTTCAGTATGATCGCTGTTAGTTTTGGCAAAAACTACACCTTCTGAAGTTTTTCTATCTGCTCGGGAAGCAGATACTTTCTGGCCTTTTTTTCTTAAAAACTCAACTGCTTTGTCAAAGTTTCCTTCTGCCTCAGTAAGTGCTTTTTTGCAGTCCATCATGCCGGCACCGGTCATTTGCCTTAGTTTGTTTACGTCTTGTGCTGTAATAGCCATTTTTATAAGTTGGTTTATGGTTCGTTATAAACAAAAATTGAACACCGACTGGATCAATGTTCAATTTTCAAGTTAAGGTTTTAATGTATTTACGTTATTCCGCTACTTCTTTGTTCTTATCAACAGCCTTTTTCGCAGCTTCGGCTTCCGCTTGTGCTTGCTCTTCTTTGTCTTTTTTACGCTGAGATAAGCCTTCTTCGATAGCCATCCCGAAATGCTCAGTCAATAACTTAATTGACTTATACGCATCGTCGTTTCCTGGAATTGGGTAATCAATTTTGGTGGGATCAGAGTTAGTATCCACTATTCCGAATACAGGAATATTCAATTTTTGCGCTTCGGCTACGGCAATGTGTTCTCTTTTTATGTCCACAATAAAAAGCGCTGCCGGAAGACGATTGAGATCCGCAATTCCTCCTAAGACTTTTTCCAACTTATCTTTAGCTCTGCTGATCATCAATCGCTCACGTTTAGCAAGGTTTTGATAAGCTTCCTCTTTCATTAATTTTTCCATTCCAGACATTTTCTTTAATGACTTTCTGATGGTTGAAAAATTAGTGAGCATTCCGCCTTGCCACCTTTCTGTTACATAAGGCATATTCAATCTTTGTGCTTCATTCTCAATCACTTCTTTGGCCTGCTTCTTAGTGGCTACGAACATAACTTTTCTTCCTGATCTTACCACGGATTTAATCGCCGCCGTTGCTTCGTCTAGACAAGAAAGTGTTTTATAAAGGTCTATAACATGAATCCCATTTTTTTCCATAAAAATAAATGGAGCCATTGCCGGATTCCATTTCCTAGTAAGATGACCAAAATGTACACCTGCATCTAAAAGGTCTTTATGTTCTAATTGCTGCATTTCCTATGATTATCGTTTACTGAACTGGAATCTTCTCCTTGCTTTTCGCCTACCTGGCTTTTTACGTTCCACCATTCTAGGATCTCTGGTAAGAAAACCATCTGATTTTAGTAATCCTCTAAATTCAGGATCTATCTCGGTGAGTGCTCTGGAAATAGCTAATCGAGTAGCCTCTGCCTGTCCTGTAAGACCACCACCTGTTACATTCACAATGATGTCAAAATTACCATCTTGCTCCACTTTAACCAAAGGTTGTTTCACAATGGTTTGAAGAATCTCGGAAGGGAAATATTCAGTTAATTCCTTTTCATTAATCCTTATTGAGCCTTTCCCGCCCGTAACATAAATACGAGCTACAGCGGTTTTCCGCCTTCCTATTGTATTTATCCTGTCCATTCAGATTTTATAATTTAATTTCTTTAGGTTTTTGAGCAGCATGAGGATGTTCTTCTCCTTCATAAACATGTAAGTTTTTGAAGAGCTTTCTTCCTAATCTATTATTAGGCAGCATGCCTTTTACTGCTTTTTCGATGATTCTTGTAGATGATTTAGCTTTTAGATCGTTTGGAGTTTCCACGCGCTGGCCGCCAGGATATCCGGTGTGACGTATGTATTTTTTATCTGTCCACTTCTGGCCGGTTAATCTGATTTTATCAGAGTTGATTATAATAACATTATCTCCACAATCTACATGCGGCGTATAAGATGGTTTGTGTTTTCCTCTTATTATCTTGGCAACTTCACTTGCCATCCTTCCAAGTATGCGGGAATCAGCATCTATGATGACCCAATTCTTGTCCACAGTCGTCTTATTTAGTGATCGAGTTTTGTAGCTGTTAGAATTCAATTTTATGAAGTTTATCTGCCAAGATCTGATGTTTCTGAAAAATGGACACAAAAATAGAATTTCAGATTAAGAAATCAAACCCATGCATTCAATTAAATTTTCGTAAGAGCTTGAGTAACACTAAGAAATCTTTTGGGTAATTGGCTTTTGATTCGACTATAGATCCATCTACATTTTTAAATGCAATTTCAGCAGAATGCAGGGCCACCCGTTCTATCATCGGTTTTGGCTGTTTATTTTTTCTAAGATTAACATTTCTTTTTAGCTCGGAGAGATAAACTTCCTTCCCTCCGTAAGTACGATCGTGTATTATAGGGGCTTTGTGATGGGATAAATGTGTTCGTACCTGATGCATTCTTCCAGTCACAGGGAAGCATTTTATGAATGTGTGTCTCTTAAAAATTTCCTTCGTGGATATTAGGGTAAAAGCCGGTTTCCCGATTTTAAAATCTACCCTTGATTTTGTGGATGTAGTATATAAGGGCTCATCCGCTTCAAAATTTTTGAACTCATGCAAGCCATGTACGATTGCATGATATATTTTTTTCACTTCTCGGTTCTCTAGTTGTAACGCAAAATGCTTGTAGGCATTTGGGCTTTTAGCAAAAACCACTAATCCAGAGGTTTCCTTATCAAGCCGATGGCAGATTTGGTATACTTTGTTAACCTCTTTTGCAAGGTGCAGAAGGTTTTGTGAATTGACTCTATCTTCTAAACTTGAGAGGAATGGTGGCTTATTGATGATAGTGTAGTTTTCAAGGTCTTGAACAATTAAGTCTTTGAATTTTACTTTTTTTAATCTTTTATGCAAATTCATTATCGTCCTTCACCTCATGCACTTTATCTATGTAATGCGCTTTGTCTAAAGCAAAATAAAATCTAGACCCTCTTTTGTATTCACTATCTACTTTAATTTCCGAATTGTGTCCCTCAAGGATATGCTTCACGATCGATAAACCTAATCCTGTTCCCCCCTTCTCTCTTGACCTACTCTTCTCTACACGATAAAAGCGTTCAAAGATTCGATTTAAATCAGATCCGGGGATCCCTATACCGCTGTCCTCTACTGATATTTCAACTTTATCTTGAATCTCTATGAAACTGATTTTAGCCGAACCTCCTTTTTTGGTGTACTCAATTGCATTACTTATTAGGTTGGTGAGCACTTGATAAATTCTTCGATAATCACCTCTTACGATGACTGGTTTTAGCTTCTTGGGGATTTTAAGATCTACACCTTTTTTCTCTGCTTTCCCTTCAATTTGATCAACGATTTCATGGCAAAGATCCAGGATATCAAAGTTTTCGAAATGCATTTTTATTTCCCCTGACTCAATTTGAGAAATGGTAAGTATATCTTGAACCAAGAGATCCAAAGCATCCATACTTTTGGCTGCTTTTTTCAGGAATTTTTTTCTGACTTCTTTATCATCTATCGCCCCATCCAGAAGTGTATGAACAAATCCCTGAGCAGCAAAAAGTGGTGTTTTAAGTTCGTGGGAGACATCAGCGATGAATTCCCGCCTGAAATTCTCCCGTTCTTTTAATTCTTCAATTTGCTTTTCCTTCATTTCTACAAAACTTGAAATCTCCTTGTTTATCCCTTTTAGAGGATTTAAAGAACTGTTTCTTGATTTTAAGGTTAGGCCACTCTCCTGGACCTTTTTCAAAGAATCGTAGATATTTTCTATTTGTCTAAAAAAAAGAAATTCTAAAATTAACCTGGTCAAAATATATGCCGAGGAAAATGAGAGAAGCAAAGCAATTATGATTGCTGTGGTGGTAACACTAGGTACCAGGTATAAAAAAGCGGTGGTTATAATCGCTACGCATAATGCCAGCAATAATGCTATGGCACGAGAATTAAACTGCATCGCTTTAAGTTAATTCGAATCGAATTTGTATCCTACTCCCTTGATTGTTGTAATATATCCATCACCGATTTTCTCTCTTACTTTTCTGATATGAACATCCACGGTTCTGGCTAATACGTAAACATCCGTCCCCCAGATATTTTGCAATAATTCGTCTCTGCTAAATACCTTGCCAGGATTTTGTGCAAGAAAGTAAAGGAGTTCGAACTCTTTCTTCGGGAGGCTTATCTTATCCTCTGCATTTTTAACGGTATAACTGGTGCGGTCAACGATTAAGTCACCTGCTGTGATCGTATTGGATTCTTTTTTCTTTTTTGATTCCCTTCTAAAAAGCGCATTGATCCGGCTAACTAAAGCACGTGGCTTAATCGGTTTGGTGATGTAGTCATCTGCACCCATATCGAACGCGGCAACTTCAGAATATTCCTCTGACCTGGCTGTGAGAAAGATGACAAATGAATTTGCCATCTCAGGAATCTCTCTTATCTGTCGGCATGTTTCTACTCCGTCTTGTTTGGGCATCATTATATCTAAAAGAATCAGATCAGGGAGAAAATTTTTAGCAAGCTCAACCCCTTTTATTCCGTCATTTGCTGTTTTTACATCATATCCCTCTTTCGAGAGGTTATATTTCAATAGCTCAAGAATATCTGATTCATCATCTACTACCAAAATTTTTTGATTGTACTTGGCCATGATTTTTAGGTTGGTTAGTTAATTTCTGGTTATAATATTCGTTACTTTTTCATAGAATAGGATTATCTGATCTGCATATAAAATAACATTTATGTCTACGAAATTAAGATTGTTCAAAATAATGCAGAAATCAATCGTATGTTAAAAAAGTAACAATTTAGTAAAATGATTATCTTTCGATGACATTGCCTATCAACGAATCTTCATAGATTAAACTCCGAACAGAAGAATAAATTTTCGAAATCATAATCAAATAGCAGATAAAATAATTTCGAGATTAACCAAGTCTAAATAAAAAGTAAAATATAAGAATCCTTTGCAAAACTCGATTTTTAGTTTCAAATCAAACAAGTGGCTGGTTTGTAGATTTACGATAGCAAAGCGTCTTTTTCTTAACCTGAAAAATTTGGGTGTTATTCATTGAAATACCTGCCATTATTTTTGGTAAATAATACAGGTAAATAAATAACATTTTATCTTAACTATAAAAACAAAACTAAGATCGATAGCGATTCTCCAGATTGTTTAATGAATATGCTAGTGCTTATGCTCTAAGGTTTTCCCACGACAGGACTAGATAAATTACTAATATTTTTAGCTGAAAAACCTATTCTTTAGTTGGAGAACGCTTATTTTTGAAAGATAAAAAGAACCCATATTCTAATGTCCAACACGGAAGAAAAGCAGAAAGCACTTCAAATTACTATCGATAAGCTTGAAAAAACGTATGGTAAGGGAACCATAATGAAACTTAATGATCAAAAGGTTTTAGATATACCTGTGATATCTACCGGTTCTCTTAATTTGGATATGGCCTTAGGTGTGGGAGGGATTCCGAGAGGTAGAATTGTTGAAGTGTATGGTCCTGAGTCTTCAGGGAAGACTACTCTTGCTATGCATTGTATTGCAGAAGCGCAGAAACAAGGAGGTCTGGCGGCTTTCATTGACGCAGAACATGCTTTTGACAAAGTATACGCTGAAAAGTTAGGGATTGATACGGAGAATTTGCTAATCTCTCAGCCAGATAATGGTGAGCAAGCTTTGGAAATTACCGAACATCTGATTCGATCAGGGGCGATAGATATAATAGTAGTCGATTCGGTTGCTGCCTTGGTGCCAAGAGGAGAATTAGAAGGTGAGATGGGAGATAGTAAGGTGGGACTTCAAGCCAGGCTAATGTCTCAGGCACTCAGGAAACTCACTGGAACGATCAATAAGACGGGGTGTGTTTGTATTTTCATCAATCAATTAAGGGAAAAGATAGGTGTGATGTTTGGTAATCCTGAAACGACTACAGGTGGAAATGCACTTAAGTTCTATGCATCTATCCGACTAGACATAAGAAGGATAGGTCAGATAAAAGAGTCTGCGGATAATGTATTAGGAAACAGGACTAGAGTGAAAGTTGTGAAAAATAAGGTTGCGCCTCCTTTCAAGGTCGTAGAATTTGATATTATGTACGGAAGGGGAATAAGTAAGAGTGGTGAAATAATAGATATTGGAGTTGAGCTAAATGTGGTAAAGAAGTCTGGTTCCTGGTTCTCTTATGATGGAAACAAGCTTGGCCAAGGAAGGGATGCAGTAAAAGCACTTATTGAAGATAATCCGGAACTAATGGAAGAGTTGGAAAGCAAGATCAAAGAAAAGTTGAATGATTAAGAGAACTCTCAAAATAGTATAGCGCCAAAACTTAGATCATATTTAGTCTTTTCATTTAAAACTTATCATCCTGTTGTTCTGATTGCCGTAACCGGATCCATTCTGGCAGCAATCAAAGCGGGGGAGATTCCTGAAACGACCCCGATAATACCGGCAACCCCTAAACCTAAAACTACATTGCCCAGTGTAAGAATTAAATCAAGGTTACCCAGACTAATTAATGACAGTAACCACACCAGCAGCATTGCCACTCCGCCACCTATTAGACTCAAGAAAACGGCTTCAAAAAGAAATTGAAATAAAATGAAATAATTCTTGGCACCTAGTGATTTTTGCAAACCTATAATACTCGTTCGCTCTCTTACTGATACAAACATAATGTTAGCTATGCCAAAACCTCCTACTAATATCGCAAATCCTCCGATGGCCCATCCTGCAACCCTAATTACATCAAACGTAGATCCAATTATGTTCATAACAGCATCTTGCCGATTGACAGAAAAATTATTTTCTTCTTTTGGTTTTAAGCCTCGCTTTGTTCTCAATAGCCCCGTAATTTCAGCTTCTAATTCAACTAAACCAATATCTTCTGATCTTCCTTTTACACTCACTAATGTTTCTACTCCACGATTCTTTCCAGAATAAAATATCTTCTTGAATGATTGATAGGGTATCATAACCATTTCATCGTTTCCACTTTCTCCAAAAATTCCTTCACCCTCTTCCTCAAAAAGGCCAATAACCACATACCTTAATCCTTTAATCTTGATTTCTTCCCCTATAATGTTGCCACGAGGGAATAATTTTCGGGCAATTTTACATCCTATAATCGCTACGTTTTTAGCTGTATATGATTCTGCCGCCGTAAAATATCTACCAAATTCTATTTCACTGGCCACATCGTAGACATCTTGATGTGTGTGCGATACACCAAATAAGATGAGTCCATCGTAGCTGCTACTCTCATGCTTAGCAGTTTCTGATTCTGAAATTGCAAAAATGGTGATACCGTCTGAGTTCTTAAGATTCTTTCTCAGAAATTCATATTCTTCGTAATTAGTGAACGGTCGCTTCAGATATTTCCACCAAGGAAAATCCGGTCTAAATTCATACGGGAATCTTCGTATATCCAGGTTGTTAGCGTCTAAGAAACTTAAGCTGTCTCTTATACTTCTTTCCAAAGAATCTACAAGAGTGAATACAGATACTATAGCAAAAATGCCTATAGTTACTCCAAGTAGTGAAAGAGTAGTGCGCAGAATATTTGTTCGAAGTGCGTTCCACGCAAATCGAAAACTTTCTAAAACGAGTTTAAGAAAAATCACTTGCAGGTTTCAGGTTGTGATATAAATAAGATTAATACGTCGCTAAGATCCCGTAAGTTTCTGAAAAACATCTTAATAGTAGGATAGGATGTATGTCTATTTTGCAATAGTCGAAGAATTAATTCATGTCTGAAAGAAACAAGAAAGCCAATTCAGCAAAAAAATCTCAAGTTTTGCCATTTTCACAAAAAATTTGAGCAATGGAAAAGCACTTAACAGAACCAGCAAGATGCCTATGCCTTTGAAAAAAGTTAGGCGCCCTGAATGCTTCTGAATGGGAACCAAAAAAGGTCTACTCCCTGGGAAGTTGTTCAAATCCTGTAACTATCTAAAAAAAGAAGACTAGGATTATCAAATAGGTTCTCCTTTGCCGAAATCCATTCTTAGCCCGAAAAATTCGGATATTATTCATTGAGATGAGGTAACGTGTTGAATAGGAGCAATCGATTGCGAGTAGGGCAGTTAATCTCATTTAAATTTTCAACTAGTTTACTCACATGTATTCTTTTCCTTAATAGTGATCATTCGAAATCTTAACATTTTAATTATTTCACCAAATCCTCTTCTTCAATTGATTTTAAAAAGCAATTTTATTATAAGATGATCCTTCGTAAACTAAATAAGGTAATATCCTGATGTAGCATGTTTAGCTTTTATTACGGATCAAAAAAACTTGTTGATCTAAGCTTGAGTATTAGAATTAATTTTAGTTCAAACGTCAATAAAATTTAAAAGCCGTCGGATTCGCCCCTTTTGTATAAGATGTTTTTCTTTTTTTTGTGTTTTGCTTTTAAGGTTATACATCACTTCAAATTTAACATCAACAATACCAAAGTTTTATGCCTCAAATTCATCTAGTGTCTTGGAACGTGAATGGCATTCGTGCCATCGTGAAGAAAGATTTTATCAAAGATGTAAAAGAAATGGATCCGGATATACTTTGCTTACAAGAGACGAAGGGACAGCCTGAAGATGTGAAAACAGCGCTTCAATTGCTACCAGCATACCATGTAGTTGTAAATTCTTCCAAAGCTCGAAAAGGATATTCGGGCACCGCCATACTTTCCAAAAAAAAGATCATCGAAGTTTTTTACGATATGGGTATCGAAGAATTTGATCAGGAAGGAAGAATAATCGCTGCAGAACTTGATCATTTTTTCGTAGTTACAGTATACACTCCAAATTCAGGTGAAGGAATGAAAAGACTTGATTACCGAAAACAATGGGATCGGGCTTTTAGAGCATATATTTCAGATTTAGAAGAAAAGAAACCGGTAATTATTTGTGGAGACCTTAATGTAGCGCATACTGAGATTGATATTGCGCGAGCAAAGGAAAATTACAATAAAGCATCAGGATTTACGCAAACCGAAATAGATGGATTGGAAGCTTTGTTGAATGAAGGATACATCGATACCTTTAGATCCAAA
>JBCCLN010000144.1:0-10172 GCA_039026865.1 Bacteroidota bacterium
AGTACAGGTCGGTAGTTATGAAATGCGGAATATACTGATAGGCATTTTTATCATAGGTGTAAAATGGCATCTGTCTATTTGCCTGAACAATGCTGAAGTTGTTCTTAGAAAGGTCATTGATGATCTTTCTGTCAATTGAATCAAGCCAAAACAAACCTTCAACCCACATGGCCGGACGCTGGCCCGGTGTTTTGGCAACCCACCCGCCTTTCTCATTGATAATCCTACTTACATAATATTAGTACTCGAGTATTCCCCACAGTGAAAAGCAAAGTTCCGGTTGCTCTTCGGGAAATGACAAGTGTAAAATGAATCTAAGCCTATTTAGCCATTTCGCAAGCCAACCCACCGTAAACCGGCTTAGTCACTTGCATTTGCCTCAGAACTTCCGGATCAAACCGCTTTCCCTAGTGCGGTTGCCGGGGGTTCACTTTATCATATTTCATTATGCATGATTATAAGCTATTAGTTCACAGGCGTTTTCGCTGCTTGTTTCATCGTGGTTGGGTCTTTGTCGTCAAGCACAACAAACTATCCTTTCGCATTTATATTTGGAAGAAAGGTTGGATGTATGTCTACTACATTCGCATCGCTCGCTATGAGTTCGGTGTTTCTATAGTCCCTTATGAATAGGGACTTTTTTTGGTAATCTTAGCTCAAGTCACTTCTACAAGCTTAAATCTCTATTTCATCCAAAAAACGTAAAGACCTATAGAAATCGCACCTATGCCTTCAGAATCATGTGGTATTTCTCGTGGTATTTTATGGTAATGAAGAATTGTAAAATCATTATAGGTAATTCTACATTTCCAGTCCTACTTCTTCGTAATCTTCAACCAGTTCTTTGCTGTTTGCTTTTTTAACCAATTTTGGTCTCTGATTATTTTGGTTTTTTATAGAATTTCTATTCGATTTCATCGTCTTATCTCCTTCCTTTTTTCTTTTGTTCCACCAGATGAAAAAGCCAGTAATAGGTAAGCTAGCTGAAACCAATGAAGCAAAAAATGCCAGAATCTTACCTGGTAAGCTTAAAATAGAACCCACATGAAGGCTGTAGCCATAGAAATATAATTTTTCTCCAGAAGTCATTTCAGCAATCATTAATTCATCCAACTGTTCTCCACTATACTGATCAAAATATCGCCAAGAATCGATTATATCCTCTTTTTGATAAGGTATATCCATGATAGCTGCAACTGAATCTCTCGCAAAGAAAATACGATGAGCAGATGCCGTTGGATAGTTGTCAAAAAGCTGAGTCTGTACTTTATCCATGCCAAACGAATGTCCAGCTAGCACAGGATTCGACTTAACCTGAGGCCATTTAATTTCACTGGATTTACCCCCGTTTCCTGTCCATATCATTCCATCCTTTACCCAATCAAATGACCAACTCAATCCTGTAATGGAAATAATAAGTGCAAAAAACAAAATGTAAAAGCCAGGAATATTACGCAGGTCGTAGTTTTTCCGTATCCACTTGGTCTCTGATTTCCAACGGAACCATGTACCGACTTTGAGTGACTTTCAGTTATGTGGCCACCACAGAACAATGCCTGTTAACAGCATGAGTACGAAAACCAGGATAGATACAGATATGATCGTTGTACCAATGGGCCCGATAAGGAGACTGGAATGAATTTCAATGACAAACCAAAAAAATTCCCATTGGGTATTTTCGACTTTTAAAACTTCCCCTGTGTAAGGGTTGAGGAAAACTCGAAAGAGATAATCAAATTTGTCGCTGTACCAGATGAAAGTCTTCCCATTCTTTTGTTCCTTTCTTTTGTAGTATTTGACGTAACATGATTTTTTCGGACCATGAAACTTGATCTCGGTAGCTTTAAAATGGCTGGGAACTTGAACATTAGCATTTTCAAGAAGTACTGAAATGGGAAGCATCTCTTCCATATTGGCATCATCAGAATCTACGTCCAAAACGATGTTATTTCGGTAGACGATGTTCTTCAGTTCTTTTTCAAAAACAAAGATACATCCGGTGATGGCTACTATTACAATGATCAATCCTGATGCTAAACCTAGCCACAAGTGTACTCTGGACCTATTATTTTTTTCTTAAAAAATTTCCCTATACCCATTCTATTACCTTTCTTTTTCAAAACAAGGGCCTGCCTTTCAGTAACACCCTTGTCTATTTAATTAGTATGAAGTGGATTTGTTTTTATTTTTTACCATAATTGAGCTACTTGTCTCAGCTGTACACCTTCAGCAGATGTAAGCACCTCTGTGTAGATATCTATTCCATCTTGTCTAACCAAAATGCCTGGACCTTCTGCTGGGAATGCTCCGATGTATGTTTTTCCATCGAATTCGCCAATGATATTAAATCCATTGTACTGATCTAAGGCCGTAAATGGTCTGGATTCAAACGTTTCAAGATTGATTGTTGCTGCCACACGAGTTTGACCGAATATACCTAGAGATATACCTCCTTCTGGATCTAGAGGGGTATTAGGTGGCCAGTAACTTACTACCATTTCATTACCTACTACAAACTGCGGTCTCCATATCGTTAACATTCCAGGGTCTATATCATTCATTTCAAGAATAAAGTCTTGATCCCATGTTCCATTCGGAAGAAAACGGAGAATAGTACTGGTGGAAGGCATCTGACTTACATCATGATTTGGATTGTTCTCAGTCAAAAGGCCTGCAGCCCAACTATTCGGATAATACATGTTACCATTTGGCGCAGTAATAAATCTATCATTTCCAGTAGCGATCCTGTCGTCGGTAACAAATTGAACTTCGTTGGTCAACGTATTGAAGACAAACATAATAGCTTCATAAGGTGCAGTAGCGTCGTTGAAATCTCCCGTAAGGAATGGAGCAATAATGAGATCACCATTAAGCCTATGCTGGAATGTATTTACAAAAGGCTCGTTAGGGTCATTTGGAAACCATCCTACTGGATTGTATGGAGTGTAAGTGATTACCTCCAGTACTTCCATCACCTCTGGATTAAATTTCACAATTACGCCAATTTTGTTATCCATCAAGTATGCCTCTGTAGTTGATTTACTGACGATTGTACCAATATCACCTTCTACACCGAGTTCAGCTATATCAATGGTTCCATCTTGGAATATATCTAAATTGGTTCTATCTACTGCCCACTTAGTAATCAGACCTTCCCCATTCCATACAAGTACTGCACCATCAATTGGATTCACTGTGGAACCACGTTGACCAACCTCAGTAACCGTAGCAATATCTACCTCATTGGGTATATCTTCATAAGCTTCAATGAACCAGGTATCTGAATTAGAATCGATAATCCTGTAAACTATAGTTACCGCACTCTCAATTTCACCAGTTAGATCTGGATCCATGTCATCGTCATCATCTGTTGAACATCCGATGAATAGCATTGTACTGAACGCTAGCATAATCATTGGTACCAGTTTCACTTTGAATCCAGTGCCTTTTCTATTAGTTAATGTAAAATGTAAATCCATATGATTTAGTTATGATTTGTCTTAAGTTATGATTGTGTTAATTGTTAGAATTTAATGTCCTTAACAGCTCGGGTTTCAGGCATCTAAAATTGTCCGGTTAGTTTGACAAAAAATGCTCGACCTGGACGTTGTACACCAAAGAAATCGAAGACCATTTCGTTTGTTAAATTTTGAACCTCCGCGGTAAGCGAACTTTGGATTTTGTTTGACATCTTGTAGGTGACACCTGCATTGAAGGTTGTTTGTGATGGTATGGAGGCTTTGAAATTCTCATTTCCGGCACTTTCCCACGTCCTAAAGAATGACTCTACAAAGCGTGTATTCCCGAATACGTGGATCTCATCGTATTTGCTAAAAGGGGAAGTGAATCGATAATTCGTTGATGCATTAGCAAAAAAGTAGGGTCTGTTTGGGATACGATCACCTTCAAAACCAATACCCTCATTAGATGTATTTCTGAAAGAAAAATAGGTGGAGTTCCAATCAAAGCTCAATCTATTCTTTAACAAAGTGGCTGTCCCTCGAATCTCTGCACCAACTGAGGTTGCAGAAAGTACATTTTCATGTGTCGAGAAAAAGTCATTTTGAGGGATAAGAAAAATGAGATCATCTGTGGCCCGTACAAATCCATTGAGCTTTAGGCTCCAGTTATAGCGTTGTGCTTCTCTGCTTCTTAAGAAAAGTTCCAGATTAAGATTGTGACTTCTTTCGGGTTCGAGCTCGGGATTCCCAATAATGCCTTGCCCATCACCAAAGGCTTCATTTGTTCTTGGCAGTCTTACTGACCATTCATAAGAAAGTTTGGTTGAGAATTGTTCATTAAATGTGAACCTAGCAACATTACCAAACCCCCAGTCATTTATATTGTCTGCACCGGTTAGAGAGACTGAACGAACACCAACCGGAACAGTGAATTCTGACTTTTGAAAATAGCTTTTGACAAAAAATTGATTTTCAAAAGAATTTTCTTTGTTGAGAAATTTGTAAGTCAAGCCATTAACCCATGTTTTTAAAGTTGCATCTGTGTCGAAAATATCGACTCCATTTTCGATGACCGCATTCTCCCCAGTACGATTTACAACGGTAGGGGCGATAACCAATTCGAAAGAATGTCTAGAGTTAAGGGACCATTCCATCATGAGGCGAGAGAAAAAGTTATCATCAAAAATGGTTCGATCGATACCATTACGGATTTCCCTACTTATTTCCCCAATTATTTCACGGTTGATAGTAACCGGTTCACCAAACCAATTAAATAAAGTCGTGCTGAGATCTTGAAGATTAACTTGAGTCCGATTGAACCCACCAATAACTAATGCAGAAAAGCGATCACCAAGACTTTTTTTGTACCTGAGGTTGAGTCCATGTGATTTAGAAAAAACCTCTACACCGCCGTAGGGAAGCCCTGTTTGTACAGGATTACTTTGAACTTGCCGATCTTCTTCCAGAAAATAGAATTCAAGACTGATCTCATCAGCCCACTTTTTATCTTGTAGTCCTAATGTAACATTAGACCCGTATTGCCTGAAACGATCATTAAATCGGGGCACTGTGGCTTCAACTTGTTGAAAGTTTGTAGAAGCGTTTGCAAACTGGACCTGTATCTCATAGTCGTTTCTTGCAAAATCGTAAAATCCAGACCCTTTGACAAAAAAGCCTGTTTTTTCGTCTGATTTACCCAAATAGGTCGCAATGCGATGAGTACCAAAAGAGCCTATCTGATAGGAAGCCATGCCATTAAGATCGTTTCCCTGAGGTGTGGATGTCACTAGATTTACCGCCCCACCAAGTGCATCAGACCCAAATCGGGCCGGTACAACTCCTTTGTACACTTCAATACGATCGATGAGATTTGGTGAAATGTTAGCAATATTGAGAGCACGACCTGAAAACTCTAATGGGATAGCATCAACAAAAATTCTTACTTGATCATCAGTCAGGCCATTTAAGGATAGTCTTGTCCCTGAACCTAATCCTCCTGCCCTTTGGATAGCTACACCTTCTGTGCGAGCTAATATCTCACCTAGGTCAGGAGTCTTGAGCTTAGCGGTACTTAATTCCACGACTGAAATTGCTTGGGCAGTTTTCTCAAGTCTTACTTGTTCACTCTCTCCTACCACGGTCACCTCATTAAGTTCACTGACCGCCTCTTCAAGTTTAACAGATAATTTTTCCGTCTGATTTGATTTGATGTTTACCTGAAGTTCTATTGGAATAAAAGCACTTGATGATATTTGAATTGTTTGTGTTCCAATAGGAACATCCGGCATCTTGAATTTCCCTTTTGCATCGGTAAAAACTCCACGTGTAGTTCCTTTCAGTGCTACTGTCGCAAAAGGGATAGGTTGATTTTGTTGATCGAGTACGTTTCCCTCTATAGTTCCACTTGGTTGCTTTTGGGCCAAAGTGACTATTGTAAGGAAGAGAAAAGCCATGCTTATCGCTTCCCTCGCGTGTTTGCAGGAAGAATTTTCTTTTATCATTTCAAGTAGAGCGATTAAAATTTTAATCAACACCTATTGTTGATGCAATCAAAATTTTAGTTGCCTGAGGGGGAACTACTATTATTTGGAATGGTTCTAAATAAAATTGAAATTCCCTACTTATAGGGATGAAAACCACTAATGGTAGTGGTCTTTTAAGGTTT
This sequence comes from Bacteroidota bacterium, assembly GCA_039026865.1. Classification (GTDB taxonomy): domain Bacteria; phylum Bacteroidota; class Bacteroidia; order Cytophagales; family Cyclobacteriaceae; genus Ekhidna. Next base: position 6,127 of record JBCCLN010000144.1, read on the forward strand.
TGAGAGGGTGATTAAGAACCCAAAGGTTAAACATTTTCTACTTTTAGAATAACATTGCTGGAATACTAGTAAAACCAACGGGAATACTAGTAATACCAAAAAGTACTTAATCTATAAATACTTTGATTGGTGTTGGATTCCGATACAAGGTGTCTCCCATCGTAACGACTGACAAAAAAGCCGTTTTGGAATATTAGAAATAATTGGTACGTTTTAATTGATGCTGGAGGCCTTCTCCCTCACCCCTTCTTCTCCATTTCAGCAATCTTCGCTTCCAGCATTTCATTCTGCTTCTTTAAAAGCATAATCTGATCTTCGTAAAGCTTTTCAATCTTGGGATCGATAATGTATTGATTTACTGTGTAGTTCTTGATGCCAATGCCTTCATCATTTACTGTATCAACATGATTATGGAAGATTGTCTTCTCATCAAAATGTTTAATCTGTTCCGGCTCAACTTCCAATACTTCTGCGATTTGCTTTAGCATATCCTCGCTTACTTCGGTTTCCATATTTTCATATCGGCTGTAGGCGCTTTGAGAAATACCTAGCTTATCAGCCATGTGCTCCTGTTTATAGTTTTTAAGCTCTCTAATTTTCTTGATTTTAAGTCCTAAATCTTTCATATGAAAATGGGTCATCGGGTTAATTATGATTTAATCTGGGTAAGCTACCCAACCGAACGTTTCTTCAAGGTAAATTTCTGCATAAATATGTAAAAAGAAAGGATCGCAAACTTTTTTCATATGCCCTACCCCTTCCGGCTCCAGCACATCCATGATCTGGTCGAAGCAGACTTTCGTGAGATAAGATCCCTCCTTAAAGCAAATCATCAAAAAGCATATACACTCGATTACATCCGGAAAGTATGCAGAGGAAAAAGGAACAATGAGCTCATACACAGCATAGCACTACACTATATCCAATACATGAATAAAGCATTGGAGAGAATGAGCAAATGGATCGAATCCAGTGAAGGTAAATGAAGGTAGTCAAGCCAACGTTCGAAAGTTTCCTGGAAGAAGTAGATGAGGTCTTTATCAGAATAGATAGGTATGAAAATACCCTAACGTTGGTAGCAGGCGGTATCAATACCTCAGGTACCTGGATCGAATTTGCTTCTAAGCTTGACAGCATCAAAACACTTTCTGATATTGCCAGAAGCCTTAAAATTATGGTGTACTTTGTGGAAGAAGAACAAAAGCACTGGGATCTGGAAAAACCTCATCACGTACTTATTAGGTAATTTTTATAGACGTTTGCTGCTCTCCTTCCCTCCTCTCCTATCCAAACACAACCTCAATAAAAAGATCATATAGTGAAGAAAATATCTCCAGTAAGCGTTCATGTTCGTGTAAGCCTCACCGTATTTCTGCGCATACTCATCCAGGCTTAAGGTGTTGGCATCAAACCACATTTGGTAGCGTTCATACACCCTACTATTGCGTCCGATCGAATGCACCCAACTATCCCGTCCAGATTCGGGCTTACATACGATGTGGGCTCATAGTCTATGAAGTTGTCTCTTGCATCATCATACCGCTTATCATTTTTGTTATACATAGTTCTCTTCCAAGCTAAAATCCCTAATCTTGGACTAATCCAATGACATGAATCTAAAAGACTATTGAGGACTGGATTGCTATAAAAAACTCTAATATCTCGAGGTTCCCAACCCGTCGCTCGCTTATAGCGAGTGACCATTATTTTTCTTTTTTTGCTCAATGGTCATTCTCATTCAGATCATATGTTATATCCGTCGCTCAGCACAGCCGAGCGACTGGTGAGTCCCCTCTCCGAGAATTTCAACAGAGTAGATAATTCAACTGTCAGATTAAATAGTGTTTATTACAATAAAATCATGGACGATAATATCGTTTGTATCTATTCAGCTAAAGGACATTACTGAAAAAGCCCTCATATCCCTGTAAGGGTTTATCATTTTCCGTCACTTTAGATCACTCGTTTTAGTTGACTCCATAGGCTATTATTAAGTATAACAAAGGTGCATAAATCAATATCGCAATGATTAATGGAGTCCATACAGATCTCTTCCTAAATTTTAGGTTCTTTTCCATTTGATTGCCCCAAAAAATCTTCTCCATTAAGAAAACTCCAAGCATACTAATTAACACGGTTAACGTGGAGTTTTGATCTAATAGATTAAGCACAGTTATTTGGACTCCTGAATAGAGAAAAGAAGCTATTAAAGCTCCCCAAGCAAGTTTGGTCTTATTGAGTGTGCGTAAGTTCAGAGCTAAAAGGATTCCTCTAAAAAAAACTGAGAATAATGCCCCGTAAACTAAAATGAACATGGAGTGATAAAGCATTGGAGCATTCGGGTCGTTTGTTACATTCGAAGCTTCCTTAGTTTGTGTTTCTACTTTTTCTGACTTTACTGGCTCTGGATCTCTAGGAATATAGTCTGCAGATATTTTGCCTCGATGTTTAAGCTCCCAGGCTGCAGCTAGTTGAGCATCCTTCTGATAGTCGTTATTTCCTACCATGCTTTCTAGCTCAATAGTGCTCTTTTCTGAAAACTTCTCTGAAAAACGATTCTGTTCAGTCATATCAACTCATCCAAGCATAAAACGTCTTCTTGATTTCTGTATTCTCGAACTTTACTACTTTATCCAACCCCAACCGTCGCTCGCTTGTAGCGAGTGACCATTATTTTTCTTTTTTTTGCTCAATGGTCATTCTCATTCAGATCATATTTTCTATCCGTCACAGCCAAGCGATTGTCGAGGTTTCAGTACAAAACTGGAAGAATAAGACTATTTCAATTCATACGAAAGTTTATCACCAAATAACTGTATATTAAAAATTTGAGATTCTATTTCTTGTACCTTCAACCCATAAGAATTAATCTCATCTTCAATCTCATCTAAAATAGTCAAAACTTGATCATTAACGTACCCTTCGTATCGTTTCAGGAGCTTAATTATATCACTTGATTTATTATAGCCTATCAATTCGCCCGAGAATAAACCATCTTTCTCAACAACTTCGACTGAGCCAATTATATTCCCAAATTTGTCAATAATCGTATGTGTCATTTTTAAATCTTATTCTATCAATTTATCTACAAAAGCATTTGATAATTTTTGAAGATTTTCTTTATTAAAACCAGCTGTACCATTCGGGTGAATGATTCTATGATGATTTGGGAATTTTCTTGTTGCATCTGGTAAAATATCAAAACCAGCATTCCTGATCGACTGTTCCGAGCCAGATCCAACTACCCTTGCTGCATCATGTAATTTCGTCGCATTTGGAAATGCATTTTTCATTTGTTGGGCTGCTTGTTCAGGTGTTTCAGCTTTTAAAACGGATATTCCAGGAGGATCAAGAGCTTTCTCAGTATTTTTTAAAGCTAAATTTTCAGGGCTACTTCCTCCAATTCTGTGTATATCAGCAACTTTATCAGAACCCTTAAGTCCATCGGTAATTGCATTTGATGCAGTTTTTAGTCCGCTACCGCTTACTGCTGGAAGCAAAGCCCCTGCTATCGCAAAATTCTTATCCAAAGTTGATGCAGAAAATCCATCTATGTTGACTGCCCCATCCCCTCTAGTTATTGTAGTGGCTAATACAACGGCATCATTCAAATCTGTCATTTTTGCTACTCCCAAAGCTCCTTTAGCCGCAGCTCTAGGTACAGCGTTCCAAAAAGCTCTTTGAGCTTGTTCGCTTCGGCTCATACCTCTTTGACAATTAGGATCACCAGGAGGGCAATCGCCTAAAGGATCATTGTATAGAATCGGATTGAGAAATGCGTAATTGTATGGAGTTAAATGATAAAACTTGGACGCATAAGGATCAATCTGCCACCAACCTAATCTTCCCCATGGGTCATAAATCCTGTGCTTCGTTTCATCAAGGTTGAAACTAAAATCCTCTAAGCGTTCAGCTCCTTCATTGTAGAGGAATACATTCTTTGTTGAAGCGGTTCTTTGGTACTGATCAAATCGTCCACCATAGGGATAATATGCCTGAGCTTGTACCACATTCGTTTTCCCATGATACACCGTAAAATCATCCCA
>JBCCLN010000145.1:0-10049 GCA_039026865.1 Bacteroidota bacterium
AACGCTAATATCGGCTAGCAACGATATTGCCGAGTGCCGAACCGGTCTGGATGTCAGAGGACGTGAGATTGCTCTTTTAATTGTTTTTTGAGGTCAGCACCAAGTGAGTGACTCAACGTGCTATTGTCATTGATCCTAGGGCGATTAGCACAGTGGTAGCGCGCTTCCTTCACACGGATCAGTGTACTTATTGGTATTTCCAGGTTCTGGTGTATTGAACAAATAGAATCTACCAGTTGTCTACCATTAAGGTTTCTTACAAGGTAGATGTCTTTGAGAGTAGATTGCACGTGTGGCAATCCATTTAAGCTAATCAAATTATATCAAGTACAAACTCAACACTCAGTTAGTCTCAAGAGCTTGGAATATTGAGATTTAAAGCTTCGTGAGCAAGCTGGCGGCACTCACAAGCCAACTTCCCTACAAAAACTCAATCCCAACTCCACCCAAACTACTCTAAAACATATCCCTTTTATGTAACCTCGCTATTCGAGCTGTATATTGCTTTGTAAATACCGATAAAGTCACATAGCAAAGACTATCAAGCGTTTCTCAAGCTTAATGAAGGTCTTTGACTAGGCAAATTAGCCAAGATCTCCACGAATCATGCCAGTCAAGCTTTGATATACCAATAATGCGACCAAACACATACCAAAAGAAGTAGATAGAACGCAGGCTCTGAATCGAAAGAGAATGGTTGAGTTCAGATAGGCTCTCTCATACTGAGCTAGGTGAACTCCCTAAGTGGATCCGACTCATAGGCAAGTCGTGACGGTGGAAAAAGGTGATAGCTTAGTTAAGTTGTACAAAATATATTTCTTAATGCTTCTTGTTACACTACCTAGCTGAATCAATATTTAGTCGAAACCACACAACAAGTTTATAGTGCTTATCAGGTATTTAGAAGAGAAATTATATAAAATTCGCTTGATTGATTAATAGAAAGTTTCTAATGCTCCTGTTTTAGGCCTAAAACTAGAAGGTAGATTTATCTAAAATGGAATTAAGAGATTAATTATTCCGACCATTAAAACCTTTACGGCTGCTTTTGACTCAAAAGGAGATAAATCAAGTGATAAATCTTTTGTGATCTCTTAAAATATCATGAATATCTTAAGATTTTAGGCTTCTGAAATAAACGCGAAGTCCTCAAAATTCCAAAAAATAAGCGCTCATTTTTCGACATTTAGAAGCAAAAAATTCAAGAAAGATATGTTTTTGCCATTTCAAGGAAGTTCATTTTCTTGATAGATAAGAAATCATCCATGAATTCAATCACCTTCTCCTCACCCAGAGTTGGCAACCAAAACTGACTATTGATATTTGAATTTTTGAAATTTGAACTTTCATCTTTATCTAAAGCAGATTTAATTAGGTATTCATATACAAATTGCTTTCTAACGTCTTTAGATTTGACCAATTCAATATTATCAGGACTTAAAAAGTAGTTTGCAAAATTATACTTAGCATCTATGATATTTATCGATAATTCAAATCCATAGTTTTGCATATAAAATACAAACTCAGTATACTGCTTAGCGAGATCATCGAATGTAGGAATATCCCTCCAAAGGGATTGGTATAGTACATTTTCTGGCCTGTGATAAACGCTCCGATTAAATTCATAATCTCTTATACCTAACGGCTCTAAAAATCCTGAAAAAAATTCACGAAATGAGTGCATTCCTTCAAGATAGCAAACATAAAATATATGACGCAGATAATGTAAATCAGATATATAATCTATGCTTAAATTATCCTTTTCAAAAATCCAAAATGAATAAAACTCATTTGAAAGAGGCTTATTTATTTCAATACTTGAATTTAAATTCGAGTCTTCAGATATTTTTTCTATTGTATGTACGTAAGTAGATTGCCCTAAGTATGCAATCTTAAGATACTTTTCTTCCGAAATTAATTGGTCACAATTAAAAGTAGTCTTGAAATGAAAGTCATCCCATTTGTCTTTTCGTAGGACATATCTTCTTTCTTTGACCTTCTCTTCTGGAGTTTTTAATACTATCAAATCTGGAAATAGTCTTCTACCATTTATAGATAAATCATCAATCTGAATTCTTTTTTCAACACTATTGAGTTTTGACAATAAGTCAACTGAAATAAAGCTAGAATCTAGATATAAAATATTATGAGGGCTTGTCTTATTCAAGGCATATGTGATACACATTGCCTCCCATACACTGTGGAAATTATCTATGCCCCAAACTTTACCATTATGGTCATCAATTAGATTTCCATAAAGAAAAGATTCAACAGCATCATAAAAATTCCAATAGTCAGGATCCTTGAATGTCGTATTAGAATGTATTTTCTCTAAGCACGTTTTCAGTAAGTCATTTACGATATCAAAATCGCTTTCATCAAATAGAACAAGATCAAAACCTATGTACTTTGATTTAAATTGATTTACTACTGAAATTATTTCATCAGGGACATATTGATGTATTTGTCGCTTTATTTCATAAGCTATGTAGCAGTAAATGCCTATGATATCTGTAGATTCAAATTCAATATTTTTATCTGGTAAATTCGCCAAGTCAATAAAAGCAGAATTGTCTGGCAAGAAGATTGCATTATGTATGTGTTTATGGATGAGATGATATTGATTGAAATCTTTTTTTGTTAATTTACGCTTAAGATCTAATATCTTTAACTCATCATACTGTTCAAGTATTAGATTTATAGAAGACAATTTATTATAAATAAAAATTGCTTCATCAGCTAGAGAGACTTCGAGACTAGCTCCCTGATTATATTCTCGAATACCATCTCTATCAGAAGAGCTACTACCAAGCTTACTTTTTTTATATTTAAGTGTATCTTCAAATTTATTAAATATTCTAAAAAACAGAAAGAATAAGTCTCTTTTTTCTTGAAAACTACTCAGATTAGATTTTGAATCTTCAAATCCCTTAGGAAGAAAGAAATAAGCCTTGGAATTATCTACTTGTATACCCACAAATGAGTACTTTGCTGATATAACTACCTCTACATCTCTGAAATTAATCATAAACTAAAAAGCTGTTACTATATCTAGCCACCTAAATTAGATGATAATTAGAAAGGAATATCATCAAAGTCGACATCAGTTACTTGGTCTTTTTTTTCAATTTCAGGATCAGTGAGTGAGTCCTCAATTTCTGAGAGCACAGGGTATTTATTTACTGCTCTGTCATATACAGCTTCGATGAATTCAACTGTATATTGGACAAAGTCAGAGAAAGTGATTAAGCTGACTTCGTCAAAGACCTGTTCTTGGATAAGACTACTGAGGGGACGTTTATCTCTGGAAAATACTCCATCCCAAAGATAAAACATTAGTTTATCTTGAAAATTTTCTTGACTTATCTTATTGTCGTCAGATGGTTTTATAAACCACCAACCAATTTGCTTGTCCTCAATTTTTCTAATAGTTTTGTGATTTGCTCTTATAAAATTATTTATGCCGATAATGCAGCTGAACCAAGCAAAACTTTTATTTATTGTCTCTCCCTCAGAGCCACCTGTTATGTAGATTCTTGAATTCTTAATTCTTTGCGGTATCTTATTTAAGTCTTTTAATCCATTTGGAGCCTCAAAATATCTCCAATTCCAACGACGCTTAAATGCACTGTCAAGATAAAAAATAGATTCATCTGAAGTATTGATGGTACCGATTATTGACAAATTCGGCGGTATTGCAATTTTTCTGGACTTAAGCAGTGAAGAAACTTTAGTGGTGTCTATAGATTCATCTTGATTTATCCTTACCTCGCAAAAACTATCAAGCTTTTTACTTCCATCAGTTTCAGTAATTTCAATAGACCAGTCTGCCTTAAGTATGGGTTTATAGCCCATAGACTCCAGCAGGCCTAAAAGCTCCATCTCTGAGATATCAATCTCATAACTTGACCACCCATCTTCTTCTCTATCTAATAATTGAAAAACTGCTCCAAATATAGATGCTGCATTACCTCTATTTAGTTCATCAATAATCAATAAAAAATGCTCACAACTATTATTTATTATTCCTTCATATGCTTGCCCTAAAATCCTAAGAAAATGTCCAGGATAATATTTATATGTAACTGAATAATCTTGAGTAAGGGGGAGTAACTTACCAATGAAATCAGCATTTGTATACTCTGGATGAAATACAGTTTTAATTGTATTTTTTAATGTTTTAGAGTGTGGGTCTAGTGTAATATTCAGGCTGTCTTCGGCAATCCTAGCTGCTTCATAACTTTTTCCAGTCCCAGGACTACCGAAAAGTATTACTTGGATGGGAGAAACCATTTTTAGTACTTAAGAACTACATTGAAGCTATCTATTAGTTATCAGTATTAGGCGATGCAGATAATGTTCTAAGGATATAGAAAACACACAACATGATTTTCATGTCTGAGTAGTCTCACTTAATTCTGTTTACACAGAGTTCCCCAACGCGACAGTATAAAATCTTCCAATATTGTTTTATTCCAGAAGACATCCTAAACAACACTGCACAAATTCTTCAGCAGCTTGATAATTTATAGTCTTCAAAGCCTCGACCATCTCCACAACAGTCTCAGTCGTTGGGTCGCGTTTGTTGTGATACCAGCGAAACATACTGCCTCTTTCCACACCCCTAGTTACGGCTAGGTGATTGACTTATGCCGTAAGTATCTAAAACCTGCTCTAGGGCTTTTGGGTTCTGGCCATAACGTGAAAATTAGGAGAAGCAAGTTACTCTTCGTCAATGACATCGCCTAAGTAAAGCTGCACAAACTCCTCAGCAGCTTGAGCATTCAGAGTTTTCAACGCTTTCACAATCTCTCGCAGGGTTTCAGCAGTCGGATCACGAGTCTCATGCACCCAACGGTAGACATTCGTCCTCTCTACACCCAGTTCCTTGGCAAGACTGTACTGGCTGACTTGGTATTTCTCTAAAACCTGCTTTAGCGCCTGACCTGCTGTTCCCATGCGTCAATGGTGTCAGAGGTTGCAGGCTTCGTAAACGAATACCTAATGGTTGACGAATACCTTATGGATTACTATTATCGAGCTTAACCCTACATGGTTGACGCCATAGATAGTCATGATGCCTAACGCTTTTCTTTCCTCACCTACACCCAATACCGACATACAAGCCAACATCACCACAGAAACCACTTCTGAACCAGGAAGAGAAAAGGTCAAACTACTAGTGATTGGTTCTAGTTTTGCCGTCGAACGAGTAATCCATGAACTGTACCGTGTAGGCTTTGCTGAGGTCAGAGAATGGAGTCAACCTCTACCCACTGGTACTTATGGAGAAGTGCTTAGGATTTTGACTCGATACGTCATGACCGATTGAAAGCAGGTTTCAAGCTCAAGTTATACGGAAGAGTCGAAAAGAAAAGGAGATTCAGTCAATCATATCAACGTCACCTGACAGCGTTATTGCACATAAAGTCTTAGAGGTTTTTGTTCAAGAGTTTGGGCTAAAAACCGTAGTTGGTCTAGCTGCATCTGTTGCATCAATCACTACTGACAGACTTTGATGATTTAGACCGAAGGCGATTCGAAAAAGAATAGGGTGTAATTTCTAGCATTTGGTTGTCAAAACTCTTGCATCCTTAGTGGTGCAGAAATCTCAGCCAGATAATATTAGTTGCTGTAGAGATGCTAAAAAGCCTAAGTCGCATGCTCTCAAACAACGGAAATACGTGGAGGGTTGCCTCGAATTGCTTTCAACGACGGAAATCGCTGTTTTGGGAGAAGTCCTTTATTGGTAAGGCTTTGAGAAATTTTCTGCACAACCAAAGGCTCTAAAAATAAGCATTATTCAAACTTTCTTGAATTGCAAGACGAGACAATGCTTGGATATTCGTTTAGCCTACATTCAATTTAAGTTGAAAATTAGTCCAAGAATCATTGTTTTTCGAGATTTTATGATAATCGAACAAAAATACGTTTTTTAGAGAAATCACTCTTTGATATACCCATCACTTCCGGAGTCTTCATCCTCCACTGTAACTCTCAAACCGGCTTGCACAAACTTTGCGGCTTTGGGACCAAGGAGCCGAGTAAATACATCAATAGGAATGTCATCTGGATCATTCCACCAATGCAATATTGCTCCAATTAGCAGCCAGGCTAAATAGCTAAATATTATGGTGACTGTACAAACAACAAGCCAACCAAAGAACTGATAAATCACTTGAGTTCCTATTGCATACATATGTCTAAATTCAGATAAGCTAGACTGATTATCCAATGCAAAGAAACCAACAGCAATAGTCCCCCAAAAGCCCCCTCCTAAATGCACTGGAACAGCACTAACTGGATCATCAGTCCCAAAGTTTCTTAGGATTTGCTCTATTATTATTACGATTAAGCCTCCAACTGCACCAATAACAAGCGCGTGAAAAGGAGTAACATATGCTGAAGAGGCTGTAATGCTAACCAACCCCGCTAAGACACCATTAATCATTGAGGACAAGCTGGGGTATATGAAATAGCTTACAATAGTGGCAATAAATCCACCTGCAGCAGCTGCTAGCATTGTATTTAGTAACACCTGTGGAATGTTCAGCAAGTAAAGAGCTGAACCTCCATTAAATCCAAACCAACCTAACCATAAGATGAAGCAACCAAGCGCAGATAAAGCCTGATTATGTGCTTCAAGTCCTCTTTCTGGGTTCCAATCTTTTCGTCTTCCAAGAAGATGTGCTCCTGTTAGTGCTGCAACACCTCCTACAGAGTGAATTACTGTTGAACCAGCAAAGTCGTGGAAATTGAGATTTTCATATAGCCAACCTTTACTTCCCCATACCCAATAGCCTAGGACAGGATATAAAAATGCTGTAAGAAAAATAGTAAATAGTATAAAAGCCATAAATCGAATTCTCTCTGCAACAGCTCCTGAGACTATAGTTGCTACAGTCCCTGCAAACGTTAGCTGAAAAAAGAAGATAGTGTACAGTGACCTGTCCGGCCAACTTTGCATTAGACTTTGAAATCCATTACTTGGAAATGCTCCTGGATTAGTAAGACTTACAAATGAATTCGATGATAATAGGAACGGCTGGAAATTTCCTATAAGCCCACTATTTGAATCACCAAACATTATGCTAAAACCAATCAACCCATAAGCTATTGATGCAACACAAAAGACAATCAAATTCTTTGCAAGAATATTAACAGCATTCTTTGTACTGCAATTCCCTGCCTCTAACATAGCAAAACCTGCATTCATAAAGAAAACAAGGATTCCTGAAATTAGCATCCAGATATTATATAAATGCTGACTTGAGAAGCCTGATTCACTAGTTGAAGCCAATACAGAGTTGGAGCCAATTACGAGCAGAATAACTCCTGTAAACACAAAAAAAAAGCTACGTGACTTGGATATTTTCATTTTTCTTTGCCTTGCAAGTAAGCTTCACCGGGGCAAGTATTTTGTTCTATATATGCATCAAGAAAATCTTTGAAACTTTTATCTTCATAATCTGGTTGCTTAAATGTGCCAGACCATTTTGAAAAAAGTGTTTCATATTCATTGTCTTGGAAGAAAGACTCTTCGATCTCACATAAATCTTTAGTTGCATTTACCAGATCAGCTTTCTGGGCGTGAATATGAACTGCTCTTTCATAATACCTTTCATTTAGTTTTGCCCTACATTCTTCAAAGTATTCAAATTCACCGTCTGTGCTTGACAATATATCTGCCAGCTGATTTATTTGCATGTCTAGCTCAGCCATGTCATGAAAACAAACCTTATAGGGTTCACCGTTGAAAGTAAACTCTTTTTTTGCAAATAGACTATGAAATATAGCTCCTGCTGGAATTAATAATAGAATTGCAATGATTAAGAAGGTTAGTCTGTTGTCTCTGCCAACAGTTTTAACAGGCTTTGAAGACCTGTAACTTATGTCTATAACGTCTGAATTATCTGCATATGGCATCCAAGATTCTGGATTTAGAGCTTTAGGTCTTATGGCTAATTTGTCGCTGACCCTAAACTCATTTTGATCAGTTAAGCCATAAATTCTTTGAACCAGATCTAGTATTTCTCTGTCTTTCTCTGCGTCCTCTTCTAGTGTCCTTGAGAACTCCTTAATATCCTCCTCATTTATCTTTCCTTTGATTTTTCTGTTCTTTAAATAATCATCAATATCTCCTCTGATTCTGAAAATAAGCTTGTCTGCCAAATCGACCAACTCTCTTACGATGAGATCTTGAGACTTTGGCTTGAATTTTATCCAAACCTCCAAGAAGTAAAGGAGTATAAAGCCAGCCACATATTCGTACATGATTGTCTGGGAAATATAGGTAAACCAACTTTTCTAGTAATGGTTAGGAAAGTGCTTATTCTAAAATAAAGCTCCTCTTGAGGATAAACTGATACCTAACTCTGATTAATCCTCATTTCCAAGTAGGGTACAGCCCAAGCAAATCTTCAGCAAGACCTATGTCGGGAATTTTAAATTATACTGAGTACTTCTAGAGATTAGAACTATTGAACTAAATGTAGATAAGAATTAGCTCGTACTGTTACACTTCGACCATCTACTTGATTAAATACTTTTGGAATTTTAAGGGCTAAGGGCTTTGATCCATGTTATCGGCTAGTTTATGGTGATGAAACCGCAACATACCTTTCAGTTAAGGAGAACAGTTCCACATACAGCGGTCCCGCGCCCGTGAGGTATAGCACAAACTCTGAAGCCCTTCCTGCTACTGAATCTCAGACCTGATTCGTACCTTGCTAGACTGAGGAACATGGACGTTTAGGTGGAAATACACCAGTTAAAATCTTCTATGTTTGATCAGGTGGACAAAGTTAATATGGTTATCTCTCTTCTAGGAAGACTACACTACAGCAATGTTTGTGTTTTTTACTTGAAAGTGTATCGACTGACACGAATTACACTTACCCAAGTAGATATCGAAGGCATTGAAGGTATTAGGCCTACGAAACACAGCTGCTGTTAGACATAGCAACACCACTCAACATCATCACATAATCTACAGTCTCTTCACTTGGTTATTATGTGACTTATACTCAGATGCTTCGAAAGACCTTAAGCTAGTTCTGCTAGGTTTCTCACTTCGAATCAGGACACTCTCAACAAACCGCAACTGAAAAAAAGCTTAAGCGTAGTAATAGTGGGGCTTTGCCAAGAATCACGGCATTTTAAGATACCCCCCTCATCTGCACATCTAGAGGCTCTTAGATTGCTTACATCTATAAAGGCTTTGAACGGTGCTTAAATCACGCTCAGACAGCTTAGACACTCATAGAAATCCACGATGGATTTGATTCACTCAAGCCACTTTACAGACGCTTCTGAGTTAGGTTACAAGCACTGATGAATATAGCCCAAAGGCGAGTCGAAAGAGAATAAAGCATGGTGATGAGTCTCTAGTCTCTGAAATCTAGTAGCGTCAGGCATTGTGAAGGATTGAAGGGCTTTAATCACAACTGCTCAACATACTGCATTAGGCGAGGTTCAGCTTTGAACCACTCTCCAGTTAGCTGTATATCTCTAAATTGCTGGTGAAGTGCTCTTTCTTGCTCATGTGCTTCTTGGCTACTAGATACCGAAACTGATTTAAGTAGTTCAAGTTTTGCAGGGCTTGAGGTTTGTAGTGATTTCAGCCTCCTATCCAAGTTCTTTGCAATACTGATTTTGATGACATTACTATCTCTATTCAAAATGAAATAAACGAAGTGAACCTCATGTGTCAGTTTCTCGCCATCTAGCGATAACTCTCTATTAGCTGGAGTAATAACTTTAGTTCCTTGTGGTGCCCAAGATTTAACCCAAAAACAGACTGCTTTATTTGTTAGAGATTTTGGAACTCTTATAGTGATAATTTCTCCATCTATGTTGATGTTGAATTTCTTTTTCGAACCACCTCTTCCACCTGGGAGATTCCCACCCCCAGCTATTCTTCTCTGTTCTTCCCAGGGCATCTTCCTTTTTTTGACTTTATAAGATTCAGGATAGTCAGGAATTTTATACTTAATGCAGTCAGAAACCTTGACCTCAATAAATGCCCAGCCTTTATAAATATCATCTGG
>JBCCLN010000146.1:0-9940 GCA_039026865.1 Bacteroidota bacterium
AATAATAATTTTGTTATATAATGATAATTCGAATAATTCAGATGATAAATTTGAATAATTCAATATTGTTTAAAATATAATTCTTGACTCTTACAATTAATGGATTTAATTAAACCGGAAGTTCTATGGGCACAAGGAATCTATTTTTACTGTTTGCTTTCATAATCCATTATTCTTATGCTCAGACGGAAAAATGGAAGGAATTTACTCTTTCTACTAGTTCAAACCTGGATACAGCAAGCATAAGAATAATTCAGGATTTCAAATCAGTTTTATACGATATTCCACTTGTTGATATCATTAAGAGACTTGATAACCATCACCTAATAGTACGAGGATCCGGAGATGATTTTGCGGGCTTAACTTCATGGTCACTAAATAATAACGAATGGAAAATAAACTTCAACCATGAGCGGCCAATGACTCATTTTTATATTCATGCTTTCAATAATTGGCAATTACCAGAAGAATATAACGTCCTTCAAAAAACAGTATTAAGCGGATCCACTCTTTATTTAGTTGAATCGGAAGAAGAGAAAATGCTTGACTTAGCAAAAAGCCCGGAGGTTACCTATATATCAAATAAAGTGGTGAGACCTGAGGTAGAGTCCAGGGTAATTGATATGAATCTTAATCCTAACCGAATCAATAAAATCCATCATGAATTTCCCGGGCTTAATGGATTGGGGGAGGTTGTTTCCATACAGGAAAACAGGTTTGATCCAGATGATATTGATCTGGTGGGAAGAAGCTTTGAAACAGGTTTGGAAAGTGAAGTTTTTGATACCCATGCAAATGAAATGGCTACCATTATTGCAGGGGTAGGCAATTCTTTTATTACGGGGAGGGGAGTCATTGGAAGTGCTAGGATAACATCTTCCAATTTTTTTCCGGTCCTTCCAGACGAACCTGAGCAATACCTATCAAACAACATCCAGACACAAAATCATTCCTATGGCACTGTCCAGCAGCAAGAGTATGGACCAGAAGCAATGGCTTTTGACCAAAGTACTTATTCCAATAAGGATTTACTTCATGTTTTTTCCAGTGGGAATGAAGGGGATCTAGCCTCATCAGGAGGTGTATATGACGGTTTAGTTGGATATGCTAATCTCACGGGAAACATCAAAATGTCAAAAAATTCTTTGGTTGTTGGATCGGTAGATACAGTAGGCAATGCCATTTCGTTCGTATCCAGAGGTCCTGCTTATGATGGGCGAGTAAAGCCGGAGATCGTAGCTTATAGCATGGCTGGAAGTTCCAATTCTGCTGCGCTGGTGTCAGGGGCCGCCACTATACTTCAACAGCAGTATTTTGAGCAATTTGAGAAAAATATGCCAGCTGCACTAACGAAAGCTTTACTCATCAATGCGGCTGAAGATGTAGGTTCCATAGGCTTGGATTTTATCACTGGATACGGAAATATTAATGCCTATAAGAGTCTGACGAATTTAAGAAATGGGCAATTTTTTGAGAGCGCTCTCAAGCAGGGGCAAACAATCTCTTTTCCGTTAATTCTTCCTTTCAATGCAGTTAATTTAAAAGTGACATTAGTGTGGGTTGATCCTCCTGCCAATCCTGAAGATTTTCAAGCATTGGTGAATGACCTGGATTTAAAGCTAATTGATGAATCTGATCTTGAAACACTTCCTTGGGTTTTGGATTCTTCACCTAATGAAGATGCACTTTCATCGCTTGCGGTCAGAGCAGTAGATCGGTTGAACAATGTTGAGCAAGTAACCATTGATGATCCATCCACTAGCTATACCATATCAGTTGAGGGATTTAAAATTTTGGAACGGCAAGAGTTTTATGTGAGCTATTCGTATGAGCTTGAAAATTTTTTTGTTTGGGATTATCCAACAGGAAGCGATAATATACCCTATAATGGCGAAACAGGTTCCTACTTTAGATGGTCTAGTACATTCAAGGGAACAGGAATTCTATCTTATTCCACCGATGGAGGCATTAACTGGATCGTTTTGGACGATAAAGTCAATTTAGAAAAAGAGCATTGGAGATGGAACAATCCTCCGGCTTTGAACAGAAGTGCCATCGCCAGAATGACCGTCGGAAATCAAGCATATGAAACTGATGTTTTCACCATTTCAACTCCACTTTCGACTTCCGTAGGATTTAATTGTGCTGATTCAGTAATGCTGCGATGGGATTCTTCGCCCAATGCCAGTAATTATGAAATCTACCGTATGGGAGATAAGGAGTTAGAACTTTTTACAACCGCATCAGATACATTTTATATTGTTCATGACAAAAATTCTTTGCCAGATACACGTTTTGCCATCGTTCCAAAACTCGATTCCGACCAATCGCTAATCATTACCCCAACTTTTGATTATGAACAACAAGGAATTGAATGTTATGTAGCTTCTTTTTTTCAAACGAATGCTTCGGAAAAAGGCATTTATTTAAGCCTTAGTCTAGGTACAACTTATGGAGTAGATGAAATCATTTTCCAGAGGAATAGCTTGAATGGATTTGATCAGATTGTACAACTTTCTGATTTAACTACTGATTCCATCACATTTTTGGATGATTCCCCTAATCAAGGATTTAATGAACACCGTGCCATGATAGCATTTTCGAATGGAGAAGTGCTTGAGCTTTCTGCAGGTAGCAGTTATTTCGTTACAGAATTTCCGATTCGTATTTTCCCTAACCCTGCTCTCGAAGGCGACTTCTTTACAATTATCACCTCGGAATATGATGAAATACCTGTTCTTGAAATCATTGATGCGCAAGGAATAATCGTTAAAACACAACAAGTTCATGGTACCTTAGATCAAATTTCTACTTCTACTTTGAGCGCTGGGATCTATTATTATAAGTTTTACGCAGATGGTGAGAATTACACCGGACGAATACTGATTAGGTAAGTAAACTGATATTTTTCAAATATTCCTAAAACTTTTTTGAACCTGTAGTCATCATGATATCAATCAGGCGAAATATGGAGAACTGCTTTACCAAAGATTTATAGAAATATGTCGGTCGAAATAATAGCTGTTGATATGATATCTGCAGACCATTTGATTTCAAGGGCTCAAAAAGGAGACGAGAAAGCTTTTAATCAGCTGGTAAATTATTGGTACAAGCGCATATACAATTATGTGTTAAAGTACTGTGCTGAAGAAGATTTAGCGACTGATCTTGCTCAGAAAACATTCATAGCGGTTTTTAAAAACCTTAAAAAACTGAAAAATCCGGATAGCTTTAAACCATGGATATACCGGATTGCTACGAACTTCTGCCATGAAGAAGCAAGAAGGCAGGCACGGAATAAAATGCATGCTATAGCTCAAAACCCTGAAGAAGAAAAACATACTAGTAATCAAGCAATCGCTGAAAGTAGAATGTTCAACCCAGAACGATCTTTTCAACAAACAGAACTAGAGAAAATAATTTTTAAACATATAAGTGAACTTCCTGATGAGCAGCGAAGTGTTGTTTTAATGAAAGAATACGATGGATTCAAATTTCATGAAATAGCAGAAGCTTTAAGCACCTCTGAAAATACGGTCAAAACACGATTGTACAGAGGTTTAAAGTTTTTGAAGAAGCGGTTAGAAGAACAAAACATTACAAAAGAAACTATTCATTATGAGCTATAAAGTAGATAAATCGAAATTGATGGATTATCTATATGGTGAACTATCGAATAAAGAAAAGAAACAGATAGAGAAGTATCTTCAAGAAAATGAAACGGCGCGTGCTGAATTTAAAGAACTAAAACAGGTTCAAACTGTACTAAGAAGAGTAAACGACCGTGAGATAGAGGTTCCTTATTTTACATTCCCTCAGCCTACAGTAGCCGTCCGTAGCGCTCGTTCCACTTTCTGGTGGCGGTATGCTATGGGGCTTACCGCTGGTATTGTTCTTCTTTTGGTAGTAGGCTACCTCACTTCCTTCAGAGTATCCATAGATAATAACAGCATTCAGATAGCCTTTGGTAAAAAGGAGAGTCAGAGTGATCAAATGTACAGCAAAAAAGAAGTAGAAAACATCGTTGAGAGAATCCTGGTAGCTAATGAAGAAATTATTGAAGAGAGATTAGATGAATCAGAAAAAGTGATCCTACAAAAAATATCTCAAGATAAATTTTTAATTAATGCGGATACTTTGAACGAATACTTAACAGGGTTTGGGAACTTCCATCAAGAAATATTAATGGAAATGATAGAAAATTCAGAACAGCATCAAAGAAAATATACAGATCAGATACTAAGAGACCTGGCACTCTATTTAGACGTGCAAAGACAAAACGATCTGGAACTAATCCAAGCCCGTTTTGAAAATTTTGAAAACAATACTAAATATAATCAACTGCAAACGAATCAAATTTTAACAAACCTCATCAGCGCTGTAGCAGAGCAGCCAACAAATCAATACGAATAAAAGATACGAATGATGAATATTATCAATACAACAAACCAAATAGTGATCGTTGCCCTACTAACAATAAATGGTTACTTTCAATCTTTCTCTCAATCCATCGATCAAGAGCGTATGGATCGTGATCTGATAATAGCAGAGAATATTCTTTCTACCTTACTAACAAATGAAAATCCAGTATGGCATCAAGATAATGTAGAAGGAAGCTACATCCCTGATTATGGTGTTGTTTTTACTATGCCGGTAAGGGCAGGTATTTTATTCGAAGGAAAAGGGCAGGTATTCTCTTCTGACGGCAACTCTGTAGTTTTCATCGAAGACTCAGATGATTCTGACTATGACATGCAAATAAATGTTAATGGTAATAAAACGAAAATTACAAAAGGACAAAACCTGAAGGCCAAAGAGTTAAAAGAAAAAATAGATTCATATTTAAAAGAGCAAATTCAGACTTTCCTCATCGACTACGCGGATTTGATTGGTCAACTACAGCCTTCACAACGCATCGTAGTACAAGCAAAGGATAGAAAGAATTTTGAGTTTCATATTGGTATTAACTCTACCAGAACCTCGGAAAATTTGTCTGCCCAGATCCTAAAAAGTGACCTCATAGCTCATAAGCAGGGAAAGATATCCAGAGAAGAACTGATTAATCGAATTAAGTATACTTCAGATGAGAGTACAGAAGTTGAAAAAGACATTAAGTTGTTTGCTACCATCTTCGCCCGACTGTATGAACCAGACATCTCATCTACCTATTATGTTGCCTCTCGAAATATTGAATATGATCGATTAGAGAACTTAGGCTTGACTTTCAATATGAAGTTTTATTCATCATCTAGCGATAAAGGATTCCACACGATTCGAACTACCGGAGAATCCTATTTGACACAAGAAGAAAGAAATAAGCGAGTAAATGCTATGTATCCTGAATTTGTGCAATCCTTTAAAGAAAATCTTTTGGACTACGGACGAACTGTGAAGAGTCTTGAACCGGATGAAATGATCCTTTTCAAAGTTAGGCTAACAGAATGCAAAGGATGTGAAATGCCAGATGAAATAGAAGTGACGGTTAAAGCAAAAACACTATATGACTATGACAGTAGATCTCTATCTCGGAATAAGGCATTAGAGATGATATCCGTAAAAGAGAAAAACACCTAGTTGGAAAAGACTGCACTGATTAACCATCGATGCAGTCTTTTAGTATTTATATTATTGTATTAGTCAATTTTATCTATCATAATTGAAGCTTTGTAAACCGATCCAGAAGTGTATTTTAACACACCTGGTAGCATGACATAGATTTTAGATAAACTAAACTTGACTAACTCGAAAAAATTCCGATGTTATTCATCGAGATAATGTAACATGTTGAATAGAATGTAATTGATTTCGATTGAGATGACAACATCGTTCCCCACATTTGAGGAATCAAAAAATCATTCAGTATGCCTATTCAACTACGGTAAATCAATTACTTGAATCAACCCGCCACTATTTGTGGTGAATAATGCGGACTAAGCTAAGATCAGTCTTTTCTATCCATCATGAGTAGTTCATTCAAATTAATTTCAGTAACATATTTTTTAACTCCATCCTTTTCATACGCCCGATTGATTAATCGACCTTCCATCGCAATTTCACTTCCTTTTCTCAGGTAATTTTTTACAACATCTACTTTTTTCCCCCACACTACGATATTGTGCCATTGAGTATCTGTCATCTTTTCTCCTTCAGTATTATAATAAGATTCATTAGTAGCCAAGGAAAAAGAAGCCATTTTCTTTCCACTTTCAAAGGTTCTTACTTCGGGTTCATTGCCCAATCTACCAATTAGATGTACGCTGTTTTTTAAACTTGTCATGATGATAAAACTTTTAATTTGCTAATCATTCACCTTTTAACAGATGAATTTGTCTTTTGACATTTACAAAGGTTGAAGAGGGTCCAAAAAAGATTCGGTTTTTAAGCGATTATAGTCGTTTTTATCCGATTACAGTCGTTTGTAAATTGTTTTTATATTTGATAATCAATATCTTAAATAGATGAAAGACAAAGTGTGCCCAGAGTGTGGCAATCCGGTATTTGGTAGAGTTGACAAGAAGTTTTGCTCTGATGCTTGCCGTAATGCTTACAATAACCGAGCTAATTCTTCTACCACCAAATTGATTCGCCAGATAAACAACACCTTGGTTAAGAATCGTAGGATATTGATGGAGTTAAATCCTAATGGAAAGAAAAAAACACACCGTGATAGACTTTTGAAAAAAGGTTTTGACTTTGACTTCTTTACCAACTCTTATACGACAAAAGCAGGAGATACCTATCATTTTTGCTATGAGCATGGGTACCTGGAATTAGATGAAGGTTATGTACTTTTAGTAGAAAGGAATGAAAGTTCATCTACCAAGTGACACGTTGCGATCGTTTAGGAAACTAATACTAAGAAGTCTAATGTTTGCCAAGAAGACGTTAACACAAGCGTATGAATAAGAAAATAGTATTAACTGTCGGTTTATTCTTTGTTTTTAGTGGATTACTTCAGTCCCAAATTTTCGATCCTGTAAAATGGGAATTTTCATCAAAGTATATTAATCAAAATGAGTATATGCTTTATTTCAAAGCAGAAATCGAACCTGGCTGGTCCGTTTATTCTCAATACCTGGATAGGGATGATGGTCCCATAGCGACTGCTCTCATTTTCGATAGTAGAGATGGTTTTAAGCTTGTTGGGAAAGCCGAAGAAGATCCAAAGACCAAAAAAGAGGGATTTGATCCTATCTTTGAAATGAACCTGGCTAAGTATAGTAAATCTATGCAGATCTCGCAAAGAGTAAAAGTATTGGATCCTTCAAAACCAATCACCGGCTATTTGACCTACATGACCTGCGACTCTACTAAATGCCTGCCACCAGCAGATGTTGATTTTAACCTACAACTAAATAAAGCTTTTATAGGAAATGATACCTCTAATGGTATTGAAAAATCTAAGCAAGATGTTTTTAAAGAACCCGCGGATAACACCGACGTATACCAAAAACTTTATGGTATAACCAAAATTAAAAATCCTTCTCAAAAATGTGGTGATTATGAGAGTCTTTCGGATAAAAGTAAGCAGAGTTATTTAATGATTTTCGTTTTAGGTTTATTAGGTGGATTCTTAGCGTTACTTACACCTTGCGTTTTCCCATTGATTCCGCTTACAGTAAGCTTTTTTACCAAGACATCAAACGACAAAAAGAAAGGATTCAGAAATGCTATGCTCTACGGAATTTTCATTATTGGTGTTTACATCTTGCTTAGTGTACCATTTCATTTGTTAGATTCTTTAAATCCTGACATCCTTAATGAGATTTCTACCAATGTTTGGTTGAATTTGCTCTTTTTTCTAGTATTCCTCATTTTCGCTTTTTCGTTTTTTGGCTATTATGAGATCAATATGCCCAGCTCGTTAACTAATAAGATCAGCACTGCTGAAAGTGTAGGTGGAGTGTTGGGAATATTCTTCATGGCATTGACACTTTCGTTGGTTTCCTTTTCGTGCACCGGCCCCATTCTTGGGTCACTGTTGGCCGGGGCGCTCTCTTCAGATGGAGGAGCCTGGCAATTAAGCGCGGGCATGAGTGGTTTTGGCCTTGCTTTGGCCTTGCCTTTTACTCTATTTGCAATGTTTCCAGGTTGGATGGCCAAACTGCCCAAATCAGGTGAATGGTTGAATACCGTTAAGGTAGTGCTTGGTTTCATAGAGTTGGCCTTGGCATTGAAGTTCCTGTCTAATGCTGATTTGGTGATGCATTGGGGATTCTTGACCTATGAACTTTTCATGGTACTTTGGATCCTGATCAGCTTAGGATTGATCTTATATCTTTTTGTTATCATCAAGTTTCCACATAATGATAAAAAGGTAAATTTATCGAGCACAAAAGTAAGTTTAGGTATTGTTTTCATTGCTTTCACATGTTATCTCGGTTCTGGTCTTTTTTATAATAGTGAAACAAAAACCTTTCAATCGTTAAAACTCCTTAGTGGTCTGGCTCCCCCTACCGGTTACAGCTGGACTTATCCTAATAAATGTCCCAATGGAATTAATTGTTTTCGAAACCTTGAAGCTGGAATGGAATATGCGCGAAGTCAACAAAAACCAATCCTTTTAGATTTCACAGGGTATGCATGTGTAAACTGTCGTAAAATGGAGGAACATGTGTGGTCAGACCCAAGAATTTTTAATTTGATCAACGATGGGTATGTTTTAGTCTCTCTCTATGTAGACGATAAAAAAGGATTGCCCAGTGTAGAGCAAATCGAAGTAAACAGAGTTCAGGGAGGAACACGTAAGCTCAAAAATTATGGGCATAAATGGGCGCATTTTCAAACAAAATTTTTCCGTAATAATTCGCAACCGTATTACGTAGCTATATCCTCGGATGGTTCTCAGATATTGAATAACCCTGTAGGCTACACACCTGAGATAGCGGAATATGAAGACTTCTTAAAGTGTGGATTAAATGCCTATCATCAACAAATCGTAAGTTCTAATTGAATAGATGAAATTGAAAATACCACCTGTTGTTGTTTTTATCTTTTGCCTGTTATCTATGTTTGGTATTTATTCTATTTCAAAGGAGCTGTCATTTCAATTCGCCTATAGAACCACTTTATCCAGGATATTTCTGGTCATAGGTTTTTTTTCTGGCACGTTAGGAGTTTTAGCTTTCCGCTTGAAGAATACCACAGTAGATCCCGCTAATCCACAAAAAGCAACAAGCCTTGTGACTCATGGCGTGTATCAATACTCACGAAATCCAATGTATTTAGGGATGGCTTTAGTATTAGTGGGAGGCGCCATTAGGATTGGGAACCCTTTTTGTTTGTTAACTATTATATTATTCGTCTGGTACATTACTATCTTTCAAATCAAACCCGAAGAGGAAGCTTTGAGTAAGATATTTGGGCAAGATTATGAAGGTTATAAAAAAGAAGTCAGAAGGTGGATCTGACTTTCACTAGTAAGAATGAGCAAATGTCGTTTTGTAGTTCTCTTTACCGGTAAAGAACAGAATCTTTCTTGATTTCCTAATGAAAGACAAGTAGTCTTATCCCAAGAACTTTATTAAAGTAAATAATAAGGTCGTCTGAGCAATCAACATGCCTGCCATCCATTTAATTTGAACAATCATTTTCTCAGAGATTTTCACTTCTAGGTCACGAATTTCTTTTTGCAGGCCTACTTTGGTCTGTTCAATTTTTACGTCTAAGTTATAGAGTTCTTTTTGCAGTTCAGCTTTAGTCTCCTGCAATTCTTTTTGCAGTTCAGCTTTAGTCTCCTGCAATTCTTTTTGCAGGCTTACTTTGGTCTGTTCAATTTTTACGTCTAGATTATGGAGTTCTTTTTGCAGTTCAGTTTTAGTCTCCTGTAATTCTTTTTGCAGTTCAGTTTTAGTCTCCTGCAATTCTTTTTGCAGTTCAGTTTTAGTCTCCTGCAATTCTTTTTGCAGTTCAGTTTTAGTCTCCTGCAATTCTTTTTGCA
>JBCCLN010000147.1:0-9927 GCA_039026865.1 Bacteroidota bacterium
CCTAACCGTGTTAAAAACGGCCTCTACTGCACCATAACTCAAACTTATCAATGTATTTTGTTTTAGGGAAAAACCCTTTTTTTGGATGACTGCATTATTCACCACAACTAGTGGCGGGTTGATTCAAGTAATTGATTTACCGTAATTGAATATTCATACTGAATGATTTTTGATTCCTCAAATTTGGGGAACGATTTTGGCATCCCATTCAAAATCAATGATCTCTTATTCAATACGTTACATCATCTCAATGAATAACACCCGAATTTTAGGGCTAACACGCTTAGATCGATTATCCTAAGAATAGAATTTCTCTGCCACTCAACAAATGGCAGAATAGCATATAAATCATTAACGTTATATGTGATATTTGATAAATAAATGCTATTGCTCTCGTTTATTCTGTCTGCTTACTAAACTGCCATCCGATCCGAAAAACCAGTGGCCTAGAATTAAAGTCATTATTGTGATGGTTGAAATCATAAAGAATCAGGGACATCATTTGTACCTTACCAATTTTAAACTCCCTTCCTATACCAAGAAGATAAGCGTACTGCCAGGAAGAACTTTTCATCGGCTGTTCCTGACTCCCAAAAAAAGATTTGTCTAATTGAAATTCGCTTTCTGCCCATCCAAAAAACCCTTTCTTTATATCATATCTTGTAAATACACTATAGCCGTATCCATCGCCTCTAGTACTGGAAGTCGTATCTTCCTCCGAAAATTGTTCCCTTAAGACAAAGCCTGTTCCAGCCAGCCATTTCTTATTGATCCAATAACCAATTTGCAGATTAATATTTACAATAAGAGGATCAGTAGATTGTAATGAAACATTTCCCCCAAAGTAAAGCCGCTTTTTGATAGGGAGTCCGCTTAGATCATTGCGTCTGGTCCCTTCTTCAGGATAACGACTATCAGGTAACTTGCTGTATTTCTTCTTAAGCTTTTGAAGGTTTGCTTGTGCCTCCTTAAATTGATCTAGATCTATTTTTTTGAATAGCTCTTTTGCTTGGCTGGGGCTAACTAGGTTGGGGTTAGGTTTAGATGGTTTTTTAAGTTCAGAAATATTTACTCCATCACTTGCATTCGTAAAGTTGGATAATGGATCTTCAGGGGAAGCATTAAGTTCGTCCGGGATGGATTCTTTTGCGGTACTTTCTAGTATATTTTCTCCCTTAAGAAGCGCTGTTGTATCCAAGCCTTGGGTCTGCATCTTTAGTGAGTCCATGGAAACAATAGGAGGTTTTATAATCAATTCCTTGTACTCATCAGGAATATTCGCGCTATTAAGTATTTCCTTTGAAATGGTTATTGAATCTTCCTTAGAAATCCATTGAACAGAATCGATATTTTGAACAGAATCAAAAGCTGTATTTTTAAGAGGGTTAGGGCCATTACCTTTTAGTGAATCAACACGCAATCTTGATTTCCTCTGTGCGACAATGCTGTCGTATTTTTCTCGATATATTCTTTTCGCTCTTTTATAGTTTCTTAATTTTTTTTTGGATTCTCTGACTTGTTCACGCCTTTTCTTCGCTGTTTCTCGTATCTCTTTAGAGGTATTCATTGCTTTTACATGCTTGCCGGTGGGAGTAGTTTCAAACTTTACCTGGGCATGAATAGTAATAAATGTGGTGATGAAAACAGAAAATAGCAAAATACGCACTTAAACAAAGATATGGAATTACATCTTAATGGAGAAAGGCGTTAAAATAATTACGTTACTTATTCGTGGTCTGTGTGTCACAGACTATGTGCCAGATGAATGTATCAACCAATAGAAACAAACATTAAAATCGTTCATGATGATGGGTGAGAAAATGTGAAAATCAGTGTGGTCATTTTTAATAAAATGTAACAAAGGATCACTAGCCGCCTCTCATAAAACGGAAGTGTTCCATTATGAAAGGCTATCTCTAGGTATTGTCGTTATATAAAAGCTCCAACAATCTATCTTTACCTGAAAAATTGGCCCTTTGAATTATATTTCAGTTAGCCTTTATCGCAAAGTGATCCATCATGCCTTTTCGGAAGGACTAAATAAAAATGATCTGGTTAATTTACCCATCCCTATTGACTCGATAGAGTCTATTCAGGCCGTTCCTGCAGATTGCTTTTTTGCGCTACATGAAATGTTAGATGAGAAATTGAGTCCGGGTTTTTCTGCGCGTGTAGGTCAGCAAATGAAGATTGAAGACTATGGTGTTCTCGGTCTTTCGTGGAGGACATGCTCGTGGGCAGGCGAGATTTTTGATCGAAGTGAGCGTTACTTTAAGCTTTTGTCGGATACTTACGTTTTTAAGGTTGAGAAAAACCAAGATATTTCAAAGGTCTATCTTTTCAGAGATGCCCATCGCAGAGGAGTTGAATTATCAAACGAGGCCACTTTTTCTGCTACAATCGTCGTGCTGCAAGCAATGACTGAGACCAGCATAGCGCCTATTCAGGTGTCTTTTAAACATCGCGCACCAACAAAACTTGAAAGCTACAAGGAAGCATTTAAGTGTCCCATCCTTTTTGGTCAAGCTGCCAATTGCATCACCTACAGGACCTCGGATCTCGAAACAAGAACAGCTAAAGCAGACGCAAGCATCCATCAATTTTTGGTTGATCAGGTAGAGGTAGAAACCAATGGCATTGAGATGAGTTCAAATCGTATCGCTTCTAGTGTGGCACAATTGATAAAAGAGGCACTTCCCAGTGGGATTCCCAGTGTGGGCCAGATAAGTAGACATATCGGAATGAGTAACAGGACACTCACCAGAAGGCTATCAGAAAATGGTGTTACGTTTCGAGAACTTGTCCGGAAAACACAAGAGGAAATATCCAAGTCGCTACTGAAGAATTCGTCAAGAAATATTGCAGAAATTGCTTTTGAAACCGGTTTTTCAGAACAAAGTGCATTTAATCGCGCATTTAAACAATGGACCAATCAATCTCCTCTTGAATACCGAAAACATTAGTCACTCAATTATTTTGGCTTAAAAGGTCAAATCATTGGCTTAAAAAGTCAAGAAAAAAGTACATACCGCTTCCAATTTTACACTCAGATTCAAATTTTGAAGTAAATGAAAAAGCGATTAACTAATACACTTGGCCTTAAGATACTGACTGTTTACCTCGTCTTTCAGCCTTCATTCGGAACAACAGATTATAGGACGCTATCTGCCTCATCTAATATCTATTTGTGTGAAACGGTTGGAGTAACCAGATCAGGCAATGTTTCTTTGAAATTACTAGCTCAAGGCGATAAAAAATAACAGAGAACCGTTCTTTAAAAAATTCCTGCCTTTTAGGAGGATCACGGATCAAATGGGAATCGGCCCGTCTAACTGGGAACGCTTTTACTATAATATCATCATTGAAGCTAAATCATAAAACCTTAATTATTTAAACTCAAAAACAAAAACGTTAACATAGTAATAATGAAACAAAACATCTTATTAATCGGGGGTACCGGTAAAACTGGTCACCGAGTCGCAGAAAGACTAACTCAGCAAGGGCATCATGTTAGGATTGGCTCCAGAAAAAATGATCCCGCTTTTGATTGGGGTGATCCTTCCACCTTTGCAGAAGCCTTAAGAAAAATGAATAGAGCTTACATGGTATACTATCCTGATCTGGCAGTTCCGAGTGCCAAAAAAGCTATCGAAAAACTGACCGAAGCAGCCTTGAAAGAAAGACTTGAAAAAGTTGTTCTTCTCTCCGGGATAGGAGAAAAAGAAGCAAAAGCCTGTGAGCAAATTGTCGCGAATTCGGGCTTAAACTACTCGATTGTCAGTGCATCTTGGTTCAATCAAAATTTCAGTGAAGGAGCCTTTCTCGATTTTATACTGGCCGGTAATGTAGCACTTCCTATGCCTGAGGCCGAGATTCCATTCGTAGACGCGGATGACATCGCTGATGTTGTGGCAAAAGTTTTGGTAGAAGACAGGTACGATGGCCAATCGATTACTGTGACCGGACCCAGAAAAATGACTTTCAGGGATGTAGTTGAAGCAATGGCCAAAGGAATTGGACGAGAAATTCAATATCAACCCATATCAATTGAAGAATTTAAATGTGGGATGAAAGCTGCTGGCTTACCTGATTCTCACGTTTGGCTATTTGGGTATCTGTTTCAAGAAGTATTGGGCAATCCGGATAACCAAAAAGTATCAACAGATGTAGAGAAGGTTTTAGGACGAAAAGCAACAGACTTTAGTGAGTTTGTCGAAAAAACTGTAGCGACCGGTATTTGGAATCAGGAAGTGACTCCATGAATTTAGTAAACTAAAACTACTAAATTACCTCGTAGCTGAATATTGGAAACAAGGACTGCTGATTAAGCAGTCCTTGTTGGATTCAAAAAACATGATTGAAAACGTGAGAGGTTAACGGGAAGAACTACTGAATTTAAGTGTTCTTTCTATTATAGGTTTGGCTAAATTTAAAAAATGAACAAGCTTACATGCTATCTCCTGCTGGCTGGAATAATTACAAAAATAACGAGTTGTCAACCCTTACCAAAAGACCATCAGACAGCGGAAGAATCTTCAGAAAAAGTGTCCAATCTTCAAGCAAAGCTTTTTTATAAGATCAATGCCCGTCTTGGTGAAGGGCCTATCTGGAACTACCTGACTAACCAACTGTACTGGGTGGACATAGAAGGAAAGTTACTTCACACGCTAGATCCGGCTACCAAACAAGACCGAAGTATAACTATGCCTACTCAAGTGGGGACTGTCGTTCCTATCGATTCTGTTAGGGTCGTTGTGGCCTTAGTAGACGGCGCTTTTATACTCAATACCGAAACAGAGCAACTGAGTCGTTTAGCAGGATTGGACTCTGCCAACCTAGGTACCCGTCTCAACGATGGGAAGTGTGATCCTGCAGGACGTCTTTGGGTAGGCTCCATGCACTGGGATGCGTCTAATCCCATTGGAGGACTTTTCATGTTAGAAGGAGATGGCAGCAGTGAACAAAAGTTGGATAGCATAACTGTTTCTAATGGAATTGTGTGGACCAAAGACTGGCAAACCATGTATTACATAGATTCGAACACGAGTACCATCCAAGGCTTTGATTATGACATCACCACTGGAGCAATCGACAACAAACGAACGGTGGTAGAAATCG
This sequence comes from Bacteroidota bacterium, assembly GCA_039026865.1. Classification (GTDB taxonomy): domain Bacteria; phylum Bacteroidota; class Bacteroidia; order Cytophagales; family Cyclobacteriaceae; genus Ekhidna. The sequence goes on from JBCCLN010000147.1 coordinate 5,119, forward strand.
ACTCCTCGGATGGGATACTGGATGGGATGGCTATTGACGAAGAAGGCATGCTTTGGGTAGGCTTATGGGATGGAAATGCTGTATTGCGCTTCGACCCGAATACCGGAGACCCGCTTCAACGTGTGGATGTTCCTGCCCATAATGTAACCGCTTGTGCATTCGGAGGTCAAAACCTGGACTCATTATTTATCACCACCGCAAGAGACGATATGACTGAAGAAGAGCTGGAAAAATACCCAAATGCAGGTTCAATCTTTGTGGTAGTGCCGGGAGTAAGAGGCGTAAAAAGTGATTTTTTTCATCTGGCCGAATGATCGTTACCGTCATAAGATTAATGGGTTCGGCAGATAGCTATGAAATGACGTTAGCCAAAGCACTTGATCTTTTTTAGTGGCAACGCAGACAACGTTCGCAAACCAGCCACTATTGATATCTCTAGTTGAGCAAAACATCGTGATAAGTATTCAGAGATCCAAAGAACTTATCCTCCATGAATGAAAAAGTAAAAGGCGTTGTATTAAAGGTTGAACTACTTGATTTCAGTGTGAGATCAGGAAGAACTCCAAGAGCTAAATACGAAATTCGTGCATCCATAAGAATCACAGGGTCTACAACCATCTTTTCTAAATCTACCTTTTAATGCCGTCAAATATTACTAAATTATTTAATAATTGAATTTTTAGCTTACATATGAACTATGAGAACCTAATTGATGTATATACATATAATTTATCAATAACTCTCAATAAAACATGAGCACTGAAAAAAATCAACTTTTTGAAAGCTATGACCTCAATGGCATTCAACTAAAAAATAGAGCTGTTATGGCTCCAATGACTAGAAGCAGAGCTACATCAAGTCATGTTCCTACTGAAATTATGGCGACATATTATGGCCAAAGGTCAGGTGCAGGATTGATCATTACGGAAGGAACCTCTCCTTCTCCAAATGGTTCAGGTTATCCAAGAATCCCAGGAATTTATACTTTGGAACAGACAGAGGCATGGAAAAAAATCACTGAGGCTGTTCATGAGGACAACGCAAAGATATTTCTTCAAATGATGCACACCGGACGTGTATCTCATCCTTTGAACATGGAAGAAGGAGCACAGGTACTCTCCTCTTCAGCAGTAGCAGCAGAAAACACCAAAATGTATACAGATCAAGAAGGACCGCAACCCTTGCCGATACCCAAAGAAATGACTCAAGAAGATATTGATCATGCCATTGAGGAGTATGTTACTGCATCAAGGAACGCAATTGATGCTGGCTTTGATGGTGTAGAACTACATGGTGCTAACGGATACCTCATCGAACAATTTATAAACCCTTCATGTAACCAACGAGAAGACCAGTACGGCGGAAGCACTGAAAACCGCTCGAGATTTGTAATTGAAGTGGCAGAAAAAGTAGTTGCGGCAATCGGTAAAGAGAAAGTAGGTATCAGACTATCTCCCCACGGCTCATTTAATGATATCCATCCTTTTGATGACGAAAAAGAGACTTTTGTTTACCTCGCGGAAAAACTAAGAGCGATTGGATTAACATATATCCACTTGGTAGATCACTCCGCTATGGGGACTCCCTCAGTACCTGTTGAATTAAAGACAGCCATTCGAGATGCTTTTGGAAAAACAATCATCATTTCAGGTGGATATGATCATGAAAAAGCTGAGAAAGATTTGGCCGAAGGTTTAGGTAATCTAGTTGCTTTTGGAAGACCTTTCCTTGCTAATCCGGATCTATTAGAAAGGTTTAAAGAAGGGGCTGAATTGAATGCCCCTCATTTTGATACATTCTATACTCCCGGAGAAAAAGGATATATTGATTATCCTACCATATAATTTGACATCTTTTTTAGGAGCCGGTAGTTTACTGGCTTCTTTTTTAAATTTATCTCAAAAAAAGACCTATCCCCTATTTCTTCGGGTCTCTTCTAACGTATTAATTGCTGTTTGCAATTCACGTTTGAGCTTTATCTCATGTTGTCTTGCTTTATTCTTGTGTTGTTCGTAGGATAGCTTCAATGCTTCTAGTTCTTTCTTTGATTTGATAGTTACTTTATTGCTTTTCAAAAACATGAAGTAGATAATTGTCCCTAAAACCGCCAAAACAAAAATAATTCCCCATACCATAACGTGATATCCAATTTTAGTAAAAGATATGCTTAAAAAGGAAATAGAATCATTATTAGCCAAACTTTCTTCTAATTCCTTTCTAAGTTGGATTTTAGTGGAATTTAAAGAATCTACGGCCACTTTTTGATCAGATAGCTGAGCCGAAAGATTTTGCATGTTTTGATTATTTCGCTTTAAGGAATCCATCACTTCAGACCAAAAGGCATCCAAGTTGGATTTGAGTACTACTTTGTACTGATTGTAGCTTTCAGAAGTTTCCATCAGGGCTTGATATTTTTCATTTAGGCTCCTTTCCTGACCAAAAGCCAAAAAGTTAAGGCATAAACCAATAAGAGATAGCCAACCAATTTTACGTTTGTTCATCATAAATTATAGCTGATTTAAATACACATTAAGCGGCAGAATCAATAAAGGACATGTGTCATTTACCTATCAGTGCCCGTAAATAAAACGCGAATATCATACAGTTTTTATGCACGCCAAAGGTTTTCTTAGAATCCGTTCTCCATTCGTACTCTAAATTTGAATTATGCGAAAGTTGACTGTCAGCGTTGACTATCTTCTCCCTTATACTAATCTTCAAACTAGGGAAAAGCCATAAGTTGTTTGGAAAAAGGTGAAACGATCATTATATTTTTTTCCAGAGGTATTGCTAACTTCACTCAGCTTTTTTAGCCCACCAAAGATTTAACCCTCATTATTCACCACAACTAGTGGCGGGTTGATTCAAGTAATTGATTTACCGTAGTTTCATATTCATACTGAATGATTTTTGATTCCTCAAATTTAGGGAAGGATGTTGGCATCCCCATTCGAAATCAATTACCTCCTATTCAACGTTTTACCTCATCTCAATGAATAACACCCGAATTTTTCGGGTTAACGTGGAAACAATTCGTTAGAAAATTAATCAGAAGATCAAAAGCAACCGTAATCCCAATCCAATTTGAAGGAAGCAATAGTTGGCTATTTCAGCTAGCCAGTGAGATTAAGTACAGACCTAAAGACTTCCTGGACTCCTAACTTCATGAAGTAAACAAAAAAATCGAAAAAGAGATACAAATAAGTATCAGGAAGGAAATCCCTTTTTCTGAAATACAAACATTTGACACAAAAGAAGACTTGATGGTCTTTCTCAGAAAAAGGGTTTTCGAAGAAACTATTAATGAATAATCACTCGTTCCATCACATCATCTTCTCGAATTTTGTCAATCACGTCCAGGCCATCTACAACTTTTCCAAAAACGGTATGATTTCCATCCAAGTGAGCGGTGTTATTTCTGCTATGACAGATAAAAAACTGCGAACCGCCTGTATTTCTTCCGGCATGAGCCATTGACAAAATTCCTCGGTCGTGATACTGATTATTTCCATCAAGTTCACAATCGATGTGATATCCTGGGCCTCCGGTGCCATCGCCTTTAGGGCAACCGCCTTGAATTACAAAATCGGGAATCACTCGATGAAAGGTTAATCCATCATAAAACCCTTTTTCGGCCAGCTCAATAAAATTTTCAATTGTATGAGGCGCATCTTTTTCAAAAAACTCAATTTTCATAACGCCTTTTTTTGTTTGGATTTCTGCTGTTTTCATTTACTATTTTTCATTTATATCATTTATATGGTAGTTTATTTTCAATAGCTTCACATGGAATTCACTATAAACCGCATCAGCAAACTTATTCATCTAAAGGCTTGGTTGCAGTTCAAACTTTGAATCTTTATGTTCCTTTCATATCATTACTCAAGATTAGATAAAATTATACTGAAGAGGCGCTATAGAACATTAATTCTGAGCGGGTATCCATTCATCTTAAAATTTGTAATGCATTATCATCGGTTGTTGACTCGTCATTCAGCTGTTTAGATAAAATATTATTTTGAAAATAGATTCGATTATCATTATTATTTAAACAATCAACTTAAAAAACGATTTGTATAAAATAATACATCGTTCATTTTTCAGCAAATTCGATATTTCAATAAGATTTAATTTATAAATATTTGACAATCAATTTATTAAATAGCTGAACGGTAACAAATAACAGTTGATTCAAAATAAACAATTGATTAATAGATTATTAACATTTATGGCCTCGTCTTGAATTTTCAAACCTGGTGAAGAAATTTTATATTATTGTTTAGCTATTCAACCAAATTTTTAATAAGAAGTATTATGTATTAATTCTTGTTTGCAATATATTTTACGGTAAATATTATTTTGAGTGGTTATATACAATAATATTTCTTACAAAAAAGTGCGTTAGTATTGTCTCATAACTAATTGATAACCAGTATTTTTTAATAGATAACTAGTATAATCTAATTATGTTTTAGAACTAACTAATTACCAGGATTTTCCGAGGGTTATATTTTTTAACTTGATTATTCACCACAAATAGTGGCGGGTTGATTCAAGTAATTGATTTAGCATAGTTGAATATTCATAGCTGAATGATTTTTGATTCTTCAAATTTAGGGAACAATGTGGTCATCTCATTCAAAATCTATTATCTCATAGAATCCTTTGCAAAACTGGATTTTTAATTCAAATCGAGGCTTTCAGAATTTCAACAACGTAGTTTACTGGTCATAAATGAAGCTTTTGAAATTTTGAGTAACGAAGAGTTGGGCCAAAAGGCAGGTTTTTCAAAGGATTCTCCTATTCCAC
>JBCCLN010000148.1:0-9876 GCA_039026865.1 Bacteroidota bacterium
ACGGAGTTTAGCAACTTTAAATAAGTATTTTGAAACCGAAGTATCAGGAAAAAGATCATCTCAAAACTTGAAAGTGGGTTTTTAGAGGTGCCTCTAAAACCCACTATCAATTTTTGAGATGATCTTTTTCCTGATACTTCGTTATCAAAATACTTATTTAAAGTTGCTAAACTCCGTTTTTGACGTCTCGTCTCAGAAAAAAATCGCTACCTCAAATTCTTGAACTGAGTTTTTAGAGTTGTTCTTAGCTTATTTAAGCGTAGCTAGGTCTCGAATCAGAATCCTTCTTCTGTCAAAATTGATCAGGTTCTTTTCTCTAAGTTCATTCATAACCGTGGTTACGGTCTGTCGTGAAGTGCCCGTGAGACTGGCAATATCTTTGTGCGTAAGATGATTTTTAATCATGGTCTCAAATCCAACTTTCTGGCCCTTTTCTTCTGCCATTTCTTTCAGGAATTCCACAATCCTCGTGCGGGCGTCTTTAAAAACCAGAGACTCAATTTTTCGCTCCATTTTTCTCAAGCGAAAGCCAACGATCTTGAGAATTTTAAAGGAAAGCTCCTTATTATCAATCATCAAATCCTTAAGCTGGTGTATGGTCATCGCGCACACACGCGTATTGTTATCCATTGCTTGTGCGAAATCCTGACGTTTGGTTTCGCCAGCCAGGGCAAGCTCTCCAAAAACTTCTCCTCTTCCCAATATAGCCTTTACAATCTCTTTCCCATCAGGCGCATAGGTTCCAATTTTGACTCGTCCATTTGAGACCATATAAATATTCTCAGATGATTGATCCTGGAAATAGATCATCTGGTCTTTTTTGTAAACTCCCGGTTCATGACGATCTTCCAGACCCGGTGTTTTTTTGGGACAGAGTACCTCAAAAAGATCTGAATCTTCAAAATACCAGAGATTTGTTTCTATATCCATTTTAAATCAGTGTGCTGGGCATAGAGCATATTTGTAAACAAACGCTTCCGACAACAATTATACATAAAAAGGTTCGATGGGCTACTTATATCTAAAAGCACTTCATATCATTTTCGTTATTACTTGGTTTGCAGGATTATTCTACATCGTTAGACTATTCATCTATCACTCAGAGGCCTTGGCAAAAGACGAACCTGATCGAAGTATTTTAGCCAATCAACTGGCCTCTATGAGCAAAAGACTTTGGTATATCATTACATGGCCTTCTGCAATTATAACCTTAATCCTTGGAATTTCTCTGCTCATAGTTCAGCCATCTTGGCTTAAAATGTCATTTATGCATATTAAACTTAGTTTTGTAGCACTTCTATATGTTTATCATATGGGTTGTCATAAGATATACCTGCAGCTACAATCTAGTGTTTCCAAGTACTCATCTACCCAGCTAAGAATATTCAACGAAGTAGCTACGATCATCCTTTTTGCAGTTGTTTTTTTAATCGTGTTAAAGAACCAGCTCAGTTGGATCTGGGGGATTCTCGGACTTGTTAGCTTTGCGGTTATCTTAATGATTGCAATAAAACTTTACAAACGATTTAGAGAAAAACCATGAAGCACCTGATTACGGTAGGGCTATTGATTTGGGCATGTTCCACCAAAGAACTGACGGATACTTTGCCTATTTATGGAAATACCATTTATGAAGAGAACGATACCATCTATCATACTATTGAGGAATTTGAGCTGATGGATCAAGATAGTACGATCATTACCAATGAATCTATGGCTGACAAAGTGTATGTGGCGGATTTTTTCTTTACCTCATGCCCAACTATTTGTCCTCAAATGAAGGCCCAAATGCTTCGGGTTTATGAAACCTTTGAAGGAAATGATGAGGTAGCAATGCTATCGCATACAATAGATCCTATTTATGATACTATCCCTCTATTGAAAAATTACGCAAATAGGTTAGGCGCAAACTCAGATCAATGGAAATTTCTTTGGGGAGATCAGGATTACATCTATGAATTAGCTGAAGCAAGTTATATGTCTATCGCAGATGAAGACAGCGATGCGCCAGGTGGTTTTGTTCACTCGGGTGCCTTTTTGCTTGTAGACAAAGACCGAAGAATTAGGGGGATCTATGATGGGACAGAAGCAGAACAAGTAGATATTCTGATGAAAGACATAGAAAAGCTTCTGAAAGAATATTCACCAGATTCTTAGCGGCAATTAATTTCAAGAAGTGAAAAAATTAATCTCATTGCTATTCATCGCCTTTTTTCTAATCAATTGTAATGAGGGTTCTTCAGGATCGGATAAGTCCGGAAACACTAAAAGCTTAAACTCCAGGGATAAAATTAGATTGAAGCAATATCAAGTGGAAGGAGCAAGACTTTATGCCACTTACTGTGCCAACTGCCATCAGCAAGATGGCAAGGGTTTAGCTTCTCTCTATCCGCCGCTTGCGGAATCGGATTATTTACTCGCCGACCTCTCCAGGGCCGCCTGCATCATTAAAAATGGTCAGTTGGGAGAGATTGTTGTAAACGGAATAACGTATAATCAAATGATGCCGGGAAATGCTATTACCAATCTGGAAGTTGCAGAAATTCTGACTTATATAACGAACGCCTGGGGCAATGAAACAGGCTTGACTGGAGTAAAAGATGTAGATAAATGGCTGAAAAATTGTGAAGAATAAATTTCAAGAATCCTTTGCAAAACTGGATTTTTGATTCAAATCGAGGCTTTTCAGAATTTCAAAAACGTGGTTTACTGGTCGTAAATGAGGCTTTTGAAATTTTGAGTAACGAAGAGTTGGGACAAAAGGCGGGTTTTTCAAAGGATTCTTCAATTTTGTTCTAACACCTTTAATCCCTCAGCCAAAGAACCATCCATCGCCGCTTTTACTCTTACGATGGCTTCCTTTTGCCTTTCTAGATAAACTTTTATTTCTTCCTGAGTGCCTTGATAATTAGGCTCATACTCTCTCATCCATTGCATCATTCCTTCATTTGCGCCTTCAATATTATTTGCTAAAGCTGTAAGCATAGCTGCACTGTCCGGATTCATTTGCATCAACGAATCTGCAAGAAGCATTATAGCTTTTCGTACTTTTCGCAACTCGCCCATTTTTGGCATAACCTCATCGTGAATAGCCATGACCTCCTCCTTCAATGCTCCACTATCGAATTCTTTGGAAGATTGGCATGTAAAAAAAATGATTAAAGAAAGCGCAAGAAATTTTTCATAATTCATTCAAACGAAACTTTAGCGTCTTTTAAAATGTACATCAGCTGATTGTAATCTGTATTGTTCAATACAAACGTTCCGGTTACTGTTATTGGCTTAGAGGTATACTCTATTTCTTCCTTAAGATAGGCCTCCGCTACCGTCTCAGGGCCACTACCACCGCAGAAAAAACACGACGCTATGGGCAAAGAAGAAAGAATAATGTGAGTAGGAGCAAACATTCCTTCAAAAGGAATGATAAAACCTTTTAGAGATACCAGTTTACCATCCATTTTTTTTAATTCATCTCCAAATTTAGGAACATAGATCTCTCCGTATTCATCTTGCGATTTCTCATACTTTATCTCTGTCATCGCTTTCCAATTCTTTGAAGAATCTTCAAACTGCGCTGAAATTGAATAGGTAAATAATAATAGATGTCCTAACAATAAATACTTCATTTATGCTTTTGATAATGTTTCAGAAATATCTGATTTATACGTGAGTAGCGCTGGAACTACCGAAGCTAAAATACCAATCACCAAACTTCCTAACACGACATAAACTTCCTCACCAACAAAAAATGTTCTTTCAGCTTGGATTTGTTCTAACGACGAACTCAAGACAGCAAAACCTAAATGTGCCAATCCAAAGCCAAAAATAGTTCCAATAATGGTTAACAAAATCCCTTCTGAGATGATGAGGATCACAATTTTTCTCCGACTTGCTCCCATGGATCGCATAATGGCCAACTCGTACTTTCGCTCTTTAAGAGAGTTAAAAAGAGCAATAAATACACTGGTTGCGCTTAAAACAACAATGATTACCCCCAGAATGGTTACCACATCCACTCCTACTCCGATGATGTTAAACAATCGAGCTGTTTCATAAGGAGGAGATGCTGCCTGAAGGTTGCTGGTTCCATTTACAATTCTAGGCAGTTGCACAGCCGCCATCGGCGAACGATATCTGATTAGTAATGAAGTAATGTCCTCATTTTCCAGCTGCTCAAGCGATACCATCAGTCCAAGCTTTTCAAGATTGACCATGTTGTGTGAGCTATCGTCCTCATGCTCATGCTCTTTATGTTCCGAGTGCACTTCCCAGACACTGGCAACGGAAACAAGAATAAGTTGATCAATAGCAGAGCCGGTAGTGTTCATGATGCCAACCACCCTGAAAGGATGGTCTTCATGTCCCTCGCCGCCTTCGGCTAGCCCATGAGCACTCTCAAGTTCATCTCCTAATTTTATGTTTAGCTCTTTTGCAATGGATGCTCCAATAGTCGCAGTCATGTCTTCATCAAACCATTCACCCTCTTCCAAAGATGCCTGGTAGAGCAGTGGGTATTGCTTGGTTGTTCCCACAATTCTGTAACCTTGATAGCTATCTCCGAGTGAAAGCGGAATTGCAGAAGCAACAAGCCGGTTTTTCACTAGATCATCCGCATCTCCTAACGAGATATTCCCGGTAGGAAAATCAATATGAAAGATATTCGCAAGGATAATTTGCAGTGGGCTTCCTTTCGCGCCAACCACGAGATCAATCCCTTGAGCGTTTTTTGTCACCTCACTCTTCAGAAATGAACCAACAAGTAGAATGGAAACAATAATGGATACACCAAATCCAAACAAGAGAACACTCAATAGCGAACTCAACGGTTTATCCAATACATTTTTGAGACCGAGTTGTACCAAATTCATAAGCTCAAACTGTTAACAAATTCATTTTTTACACGTTGGTCATGCGTTGCAACGATCAAAGTAGCTTCACTCACTTCAGCTTGACTCCTAAGCAGCTTAATCACTCTTTCACAATTCTGATCATCTAAACTTGCCGTGGGTTCATCTGCAAGCAAAAGTTTTGGTTCATTAACCACTGCCCTACCAATGGAAACCCGCTGGGCTTGTCCTTGACTGAGCTGATAAACTTTTCTTTTTTTTAATGCTTCAATTTCCAACGTTCCGAGTATTTGGTTAATCTTGGCCTGGTTCTTTTTTCTTCGACCCAACTGCTGTGCCAAAATCAAATTCTCAACTACAGTGAGTGATCTCACTAAATGTGGCCTTTGAAATACAATGCCTATGTTTTCACCTCTAAACCGATCTAAGCCTGATCTTGACAGCTTCGCAAGATTCTTCCCTTCAATGAATAATTCTCCGGAGGTCGGTGTCATTAAACCCGCAATTAAATGCAAAAGGGTTGTTTTTCCACATCCTGAATTTCCAACAATTATGGCATGATCGCCTCTATCCACGTTCCAGTCAGGATAGCTAATTACGGTTTTGCCGTATGTATGTTTTAATTTTTCAATATATAGCATCAACGATTGATTTTTTTACGAATCCTACTCACCTGGTGCACATGGTGTCGTTGGTGAAGAATGAATGAATCGATGGCATGTGCCAGATCAAGTCTTCCGGCAAGTGGATGTTTGTAAACAGCTTTGCCAAGTAAATCTTCCGGATAATCTTCTATATAGCTTTTAGTTAATTCCCTGATCTTTTTCCATTCGTTCATAATTTCACTTAAAGAATGGTCGCCCTTTGGGCTGGCCACTACGCTGGGAGCCTTCCACTTGAGACTACTTAATAACAATCCTTTAATGAAAAAGTATCTTATGCTACTGATCACATTAAAGTCTGGAATTTCAGAACCTGCTTTCATTTTCTTTTTCATATACATAACAGAACCAAATTCAGCCATTTTCAGATGATTGAAAACTTGAATAATAGACCATCCATATGAAGTGTCATGTAATTCCTTTTCGCCTAAACTACTCAACGAATCATATAATTGAAATGTCTCTTCATTAAGTTTTTCCAGCTTCTTTATAATCTTCTGCTTCACACTTTCCTATCTTGTTTTAACCCTTTATCAAAGACTACCTTCAATCTTGATTTGTCACCTAAAATGATAACCACCAGAAGAATTGATGGTTATCTTTTCATTCCTGTTAACCCATATTATTCACCACAAATAGTGGCGAGTTGATTCAAGTACTTGATTTACCGTAGTTGAATATTCATACTGAATGATTTTTGATTCCTCAAATTTGAGGAAAGATGTTGTCATCTCTTTCGAAATCAATTACCTCCTATTCCACGTGTTACCTCTATCTCAATGAATAACACCCGAATTTTTTGGGTTAATCAGCACCAAATGATCGAGGTAATTTCGTTTTCAAAGGTGATAATGCTGAATCTGAAACTCCCTGCTTATTTATGTCGCATTTGAAAATTATTTGATTGCGTTTGTTTTTCTCGATTATTATTGCGGTGCGTCACCTTAAAATTTCACAGAAGTGAGTATTCTAGACATTATTGCACTGTTTATATTCCTCTCAGGAGCTTTCATTTTCATCAATACTTATTTCCTGAGGTTGCCTTCTTCAATTGGTCTCATGATTATGGCGCTAGCCCTTTCTGTTTTAGTTTTCATCGTAGGTCAGTTGTTTCCAGAATTACATCTTGCTGAAGCAGTGAAAGACTATGAGTTTGAAGAAGTGCTCTACCAGATCGTCTTAAGTTTTATGCTTTTCTCAGGAGCGCTAAATATTGATTTCCGCAAACTCAGCAATCAAAGAAGTTCGGTTTTGGTTCTTGCTATTATAGGAGTGTTAATATCGACTTTTGTCATTGGATCGCTCGTTTATTTTATGCTGGACTTTGTAGGCCTTCACCTTGCATATATGTATTGTCTGGTTTTTGGCGCTCTGATCTCTCCTACCGACCCCATTGCAGTGACTCGAACCATTGAAAGATTTCATTTATCTGAAAAACTGGAAATTAAAATTACGGGAGAATCACTGTTTAACGATGGAATAGCCGTCGTGCTTGCTTTGACGTTATTAGATATTGCTCATGCAGGCGACGACCATACGCTTACCTTTTTTGAAACCATTTACATCATTGTAGCAGATATTGGGGGTGGTATTTTTATTGGTCTTTTACTTGGATACATCGGTTATCGGCTGCTAAAATACATAGATAATGATGCCGTAGAAGTAGAAGTTTTGATCACACTTGCATTGGTAATGGCAGGCTCGCAGTTAGCAGATTTTATTCATGTTTCCTCAAAGCAGGCAGCCGTGGTAATGGGACTGGTTGTGGGCAATGAAGGAAAAAGTATGCATGTAGCAAATGCTGCTGGAGATTATGTGTTTAAATTTTGGAAACTATTGGAAGAGACATTCAGCGCCATGCTTTTTGTTCTGATTGGGCTAGAGATGCTGGTGTTAGATCTGAGAATGGACTACATAGCAGCTGGTTTTTTTGCGATTTGTATCGTACTCTTTGGAAGATGGGTGAGTGTGTTTGTCCCAATTAAGATGTTATCTGTAAAAAATGACTTTGACAGAAATACCATTTCAATTTTAACGTGGGGTGCGCTAAGGGGTGGTTTGCCCATTGCGCTATCCTTATCATTGACCGATTTTGTCGGTAAAGATGTTATCGTCACCATGACCTATATTGTCGTGGTTTGTTCAGTCCTCTATCAGGGATTAACGGTGCCGCTTCTCATGAGACCCGGTAACTCTTCTTCCTCGTCTTGAATGGGTATTGGCTAATTTTAAAGGCATGATCCGTATTAGTTACTTTTTCGTAATAATTGGTATTCTTTTACTCTCATGCAGCGACGGTAAAAAAGAAGCGAATAGTAGATCTATTTCACCCCGAGTCAAAAAGAACACCAAAATCGAAAGCCCTGCCCAAAACGAAAATTTTATCCGTGGAACTGCCATTCCAGTTAGTTTTTCTTCCTCCACAGCCAATATTGATTCGGTGCAAATAATTACGGACAACAGTAAATCGAGTTATGCCTCCTCTGCATTTGAATTCTCATTTAAAGATAGGAAAGTGGGGACGCGAAGCATGAGAGCTAAAGTTTTTTGTGGCGGAGAATCTGAAACTCATTACAGAAAAGTGATTGTGTTGCCTGAAAGCCCCCCTGAAGAAATGACCTATAAAATTGTGAATACCTATCCGCATGATCCCGAAGATTATACGCAAGGCCTATTGATTAAAGATGGTTATCTCTTTGAGAGTAGTGGGCAAAGGGGACGATCAACATTAAAAAAAAAGGAGATCACTACCGGCAAAACCATAAAAGTCGCGAATCTTGATGCTGATCTTTTCGGAGAAGGATTGGCTGTTTTTGACGATGAATTTTATCAGTTGACATGGACGTCAGGAAAAGGTTTTGTCTACAACGAAAACCTGGAGCAAATCAGAACTTTTAGTTATGAGGTTCAAGGCTGGGGCCTTACTACGTTGGGTAACCAGTTCGTCTTTACGGATGAGACTGAAAAACTGTACTTTATGGAGCCGCAAAGCTTCATAAAACAGTCCGAATTAGAAGTTTATGACAATGATGGAAAAGTGGATTCCATCAACGAATTGGAAGTGATCGAGGGAAAAATATTCGCAAATGTCTATCGGGAAGACTTTGTGGTGGTTATCAGCCCGGAGACCGGAGAAGTGCTGCAGAGAATAGATTTTTCGGGCCTGTTGACGGAGCAAGAATCCAACAACGTAGATGTATTGAATGGCATTGCGGTGGATCCGGAGACAGGAAAAATATATGTGACCGGCAAGTATTGGCCAAAACTATTTGAAGTAACCATCGAATCGAAAAATATATAAGAATCCTTTGAAAAACCCGCCTTTTGGCCCGGCTCTTCGTTACTCAAAATTTCAAAAGCCACATTAACCACCGGTAGACTACGTTTTTGAAGTTCTAAAAGCCTCGATTCAAACCAAAATCCAGTTTTGCAAAGGATTCTGGTAATTTGTACATTCTTATTACAAACGAGGACAAGATAAGGAAACGAAACACAATAAAATAATAGATTGAAAAACCTTAAGATAGTCCTTAGACATTACAAATATCAAATAGCTGGTGTCCTTTTAAATCCTGGTAGGGCACGACATAGCAAAGTGTATCCTAGTAACTTTCAACTTACCTTATCCACTTATTTTCGCTTTTTTTCTCTTATGTAGCTCGCATTATTCACCACAAATAGTGGCGGGTTGATTAAAGTAATTGATTTACCGTAGTTGAATATTCATACTGTGGATGATTTTTGATTCCTCAAATTGGGGGAACGATGTTGTCCTCCCATTTGAAATCAATTACCTCCTATTCAACGTGTTACATCATCTCAATGAATAACACTTGAATTTTTCGGGCTAGCTCTTGCCCCATAACTTTCCGAAGTACTTCCCAACTCATTTGAAATTCACCTAACTTTCTTCAGAGACATAAGCGTCTTGCTGATCTTGTTTATTGCTTTCCCTTTGCTCAAATTTTTTGGTGTAAATAGCAATAGCTTGAATTTTTTTCGCCGAATTAGCTTTCATTATTTCTTCTAAAAAAGGAACTAATTCTTCAACTATTGCAAGACTGTCGTCCTTCCGTTAGGATTATTTATTGCTATTGTGTATGCTATCTTTTAGAACTTGAAGATCCGACTATTACTCTACCAGAATCATCAACTTCTCTTTCGTCCGAATATGTAAATTCACCAGAATATGCAAAAGAAACCGTTTGCTCTGTATTAGCAATAAGTTCACCTGTATTGTTATTGACTTCTTGAACCACTACATCATATACGAGTGTATAATTTAAGTCGGAATTTTCAGTGACAACTATGGTTCCCGATATGGCTTCATATACAATTTCATTCTCAGAACCTGGATTAATGTCTAT
>JBCCLN010000149.1:0-9847 GCA_039026865.1 Bacteroidota bacterium
AGTGCCGGGCAGGCAAATACTTTTGGCATTGGCCCAAAAGTATTCAAAAACCCTAGCCAAAATAATCACTATCAACCCGCAACCTCACCCACGCCCGGTATTTTGGCAGGCCAACACTCAGACAATTTTATTTAACATAATGTAAAAGAATAACTCTTTTTTACTCACAGACCGCCATAGGACGGGTCAAAATACCCTAGGTTGGGTATTGTCACTAAAAACTGCTCACTGTAACTTTCATACTATGAACAGATTAACACCTCCTTTTTTATTATAAATTGATATTGTTTTGGGATTAATCAGATGAATAAACAATCAAAATCTAATGACAGCAAACCGTTAAAATTCATTAATTCTCTGTTTAATGCATTCTTGGCAAAGCTCGTTTTAAAAGCTATAGGACTTATTACTGCCGGAGCCGTTGTTCTTTCACCATTTTGTGTTACACAGGTAACCGATTATGAATTGGTGATGGTGCACAGATGGGGTAAGATTAATGAAACACCTGTTACTCCTGGGTTAAAGTGGTTTTGGCCAATTATAGACAAGATTCATAGATATGACTTGAGACAAAGGAATATTATAATAGACGACAATACGGCTGATACTTTGGCTGGAGGAATTGCTGGAATAGATATTGAAACTAGAGATAAATATCATGCCGGTTTAACAGTCAGTGTATATTACGAGCTTGACAGATCCAGAGGAAAAACATTAGTCGAAAAATATGGTGCAGATGATAGCGAAGAAGCCAGAGTTCTCATAGAAAGAAGAGTAGAAGATGAAGTTAGATACGCGCTTCAAAATCTTTGCCCTCAATACAATTTAGGCGATATCATAAAGAATAGAGCTGCAATTATTCACAACGCTATGTACTTGCTTGGTTTCCAGAATAATTATCTTACCAAGCAAACATCATCAAAAAATGATTCAACCTTGGGTTACGTGATTAATCACCTTCCTGAATATGACATTTCTATTCCTGGACCTATGATGGAAGATGAAAGGCTTCCAGATTTAGGTATTCTGGTACGTTACATGCGGCTAGAGGTTCATACTCCACAAATCTATGAGTCCAGAAACAACAGCGAGCTGATTTTATTGGAATTAGAGATTGAAGCGCAGCAGGAGATAAAAAGAGCACAAATCGATAGCATTAAAGTGGGTATTAATAAATATAACTATGAGCAACTGTCTAAATTGGGGAAGATGTACTTCTTAGACCAATGGGATGGAAAACTGCCGACCACGCTGATACTTGACCAAAACACAGCACGTTTATTCTCAGAAGATGCTTTAACTTTAACTACTAGTAAGTCGGAAAATTGGAAAGGGAACTAACATTTTTGTAATCAAGGTTCTACCCAAAACCCCTAGCCTCTTTATTTCACACACAGCTCAAGGCAAAGTTCCGGTTGCTCTTCGGGAGAATGACAAGGGTAAAATGAATCCAGGCTTATTTAGCCAGTGCACAATCCACCCACACCGTAAACCAGCCTGGCCCCTTGCATTTGCCTTAGACCTTCCGGGTCAAACCGCTTTCCCTGGTGCGGTTACCGGGGGTTCACTTTTATCTTATTTTATTATGTACAGGTATTTGTTTCGTTATCGCTTTCTTGGTCTTTGGTGGTTTGGTGTGTGGCATTCTCGTACTGCCTTCAGGTTCCATTTTTCTCGTTCTTACGGGTTTTTAGACTTCTATTGTCGTGTCTTTTGGTTAGAGTTTTGCATCTCAGAGCTCCCTTTTTAGGGGGCTTTTAGCTTTTTATCATCATGAAAAATTCAGATTGTTTATTTTGTTTCAGAGTGCGTTCAGGCTATGCATATGCAATAGTTCGCCCTAGGTTTGCTATCAGGTACCAGTATCGTATCCTTCATGGCTGGTTCTATATTTGTCACATTCAGTTTTGTTGGCTAGAGTTTGGCTTTCAGACTATCCCTCCATCATGAGGGATTTTTGGTCATATCAACTCAACTTGGACAGCATATTGGATAAAGAGTACTTGCTCAATTCTGGAATAGCTTTGGTAAACACTTTGATCTCCCAATTAGAAAGTTGTTTAAACCGTTCACCTTGCTCATTATCGATGAAGATGTAATCGTCTGGTGTCTCCAAAATCTTCGAAGGTATCAAATGCAACACTGGTTCCATTTCTTTCATGAACAGTACCAGTGCAATCCAAAGATTATCTTTTAACTCACCTAAATCCTCTTTTTGGATTTTTACCGAACGATCTTTTTCCAGATTAATAGGTTGAAGATACAGCTCATGATATTTACCACTCTGAGTTTTAATAATGAAGTCGACTCCCCTACTCTCACTTTCGCTGGCAAATACCTCGAGTCTGGCTTTCATCAATTCGAGCTTTACAAAATGTTGTGCATATTTGGTGAGTTTGTCCAATTTCTTACCAATGTTCTTTAATGTACTTCTTTGGTGGTGTCTTTGATTGTCAGCTCCCTCGCATTAGATGATCTTCGAATGTAAAATGCTTCTTTAGCAGGTTGTCCCTTCACTTTTATATTCAAAAAGAATGGTTCGGGTGATTTCCTTTCATATCTGACCTCCAACTCCTTTAAACTTCTCTACGAAGGAAGAAATCTTTTGGAAAACGCTCTGCTTTTTTGTTAGATATTGTGGGTTCAACGGACTCATTTTTGGTAAAAGAGCATTCAACTCCGTTCCATTTTCACTGGCATACTCTCGTCTCAGTGATGCAGTTATGTATCGTCTTGCTTCTGCTTCATTCAGGTTCTCTGTTGATATCAGATCATTTGCCTCCGATTGCTGTTTTTCTTGAGCATAACTAAAGAATGAATCAATAATAGAGGCTTTATCCTTAATTGTATCAAGATCTGTTTCATTTATGTAATCAACAACTAAGCTCTCCTTTGCCCGATTCCCTATACTAGCACGAATAACCCTCCTAATTTCATCTACCAACTCTACTTTGTCTTTGGTTTTCTTATTGTGCTCAAAGATTAACTCTAGGATGTAATCAAGGTTGATTTCTTGTGATTTAAGCAAGTCTACTTCGAATACTACGTCATCCCAATCAATTGTTGATTCTTCCGCTTCATTGCCTGTTTTCTCTCGCCTGAACCAATCTCTAATATCATTGTAAGCTGATTTGTAATCCTGAAGCGCACGATCTGACGGTACATCTACTTCCTGCATTGCAGATAAATCTTCATCCGTTACATTGTAAGCTTCTTTAAAAGCCTCAATTGCCTCTGAGTCATCGAGATCTATCCCTTGTAGAGCTTGTAGATTTGTGAACTCATCGTAGTTCTGAAGAATGTTTTCTATACGCAAGTATTCTCCAAAAAGCCTTGAAAACTCCTTTTTGTCCTTTTCGGTGACGATTTCATCTGGGTTGGGGAATTTTTCGTTTAGCTCTTTTATGACTTCTATATAACCTCTGCGGGCCTCCCCTGTCGTAATATCTGTAAATCCTTCCAGATACTCTTTATAGCTTTTCTCCAACAATACATTTTTGGTACTACTATCCCCAAAAAGCGTAATTGCATCAATGGTAGCTTTTTCTAAGTCTCTGAAAGTGACAATGTTCCCAAAGGTTTTGGTTGCATCGTAAATACGATTTGTTCTTGAAAATGCCTGCATTAATCCATGATAACGCAGATTCTTATCAACGAAAAGTGTATTGAGTGTGGGCGCATCAAAACCGGTAAGAAACATGCCTACAACAATCAGGAGATCAACTTCCTTACTTTTCACTCGTTTGGCTAGATCACGGTAGTAGTTTTGAAACTCTTTACTTTCAACTCCATAACTAGTTTTGAACATTGAGTTATAGTCCTGGATAGCTGCTGTCAAAAACTCTTTTGCACTCGTGTCCATTGCAGATGGCTCAAATGTCTCATCAAGAATCTCGCCTATTGCACTTTGCTCTTCATTAGCTGCAAATGAAAAAATCGTTACGATCTTTAAAGGCTTATCGCTCTCATTCTGGAGTTTGCTAAAGGATTCATAATAGCATTTGGCAGCATCTACGCTACTAACGGCAAATATTGCATTGAATCCGGTATTCCCTCCTGTCGTTCTATGTGTTTTTTGTCGAAAGTTGTTTAAGATGTACTCTGATACTTCATCAATACGCGTGGGATGAAGCAAAGCCTTTTTATTTTCTGCTGCACTTAATTTTTGCTCATCCTGCTCCATTTCAATGCTCTTGAATTGAGGACGAACATCATTGTAGTCTACTTTGAATTTAAGTACTTTCTCATCTCTAATGGCATCCGTTATCACATATGAATGTAGCTCTCTACCAAAAACACTTGCTGTAGTTTCTGATCCTAAAGCGTTTTCAGGGAAAATAGGCGTTCCAGTAAAACCAAATTGAAAATACTTTTTGAATTTCTTTTTGAGATTCTTTTGTGCTTCCCCAAACTGAGATCTATGAGCTTCATCGAAGATGAATACAACCTGTTTTTGATAGATCGGCAGATCACCTTCACTTTTCATCAGGTTGTTCAATTTCTGAATAGTAGTAACGATGATCTTGTTATCGTCTTTGTTAATGTTTCTTTTAAGACCTGCTGTATTTTCAGACCCATTAACGCTATCAGGAGAAAATCGCTGATACTCTTTCATGGTTTGGAAATCGAGATCTTTACGATCTACCACGAAAAACACTTTATCTACAAAATCTAGCTGCGTTGCTAGTCTTGCTGCTTTGAAACTGGTAAGAGTTTTACCTGAACCTGTAGTGTGCCATATAAACCCACCACCTTCTGTGGTTGACCATTTTTTGGCTTGATATGAACTAGATATTTTCCATAAGATTCTTTCAGTTGCAGCAATCTGATAAGGGCGCATCACTAGAAGTGTATCACTCACATCAAAAACTGAATATTTAAGGAGAACGCTCAGAAGTGTACGTTTTTCAAAAAAGGTAACTGTAAAATCCTTCAGGTCTTTGATGAGGGAGTTGTCCGCCTTCGCCCAATTCATCGTAAAGTCAAAACTGTTCTTATTTCGCTCTACTGTGTTGGCGAAGTATCTGCTGTCGGTACCATTAGAGATCACAAAGATTTGTAAGAATTTGAAAAGTGAATTCGAGCTGTTAAAGCTTTCTTTAGTATATCGATGAACCTGGTTGAAAGCTTCGCGGATGGCAACTCCTCGCTTCTTCAATTCTACCTGAACTAATGGCAACCCATTCACCAATATTGTAACATCATAGCGATTTGCATGTGTTCCTGTCTGCTCAAACTGAGAAATTACCTGAACCTTATTGCGAACAATATTCTCTTTATCAACTAGATAAATGTTTTGGATGTGTCCATCATCAAAGACAAAATCATAGATGTAGTTATCATGTATTTTTCTCGTTTTGTCTACCAGTGTATCACTAGGTTTGTCTAAATACTCTTCTACAAAACGAGTCCATTCACCATCTGTGAACTCCACATCATTAAGCGACTGTAAGAGCATTCGCACATTCGCTAACATTACCTCAGGAGTCTTTAGGTCAGTGGGATTCTCATATCCCTGATTAACCAGATCCTTGATAAACTCTTGCTCGAGTGCAGCCTCAGTTTGATATACAGCTGGCGCTTCATGTACTTCTGAATACTTGGTATAATCATCAAGTACGATGAAGTTCTTCGTTTCGGCTATGGTTTTATACTGAGACATTTTCTTCTACTACTTCTATATTAATGACTGACTTGAAGCGATACGTTTTGATGATTATTTCTCTGACTAAAAAGCCTAAAACTCTTTTGTCATCTTCTTTTATAAGTGATACTTCTTCTCCATGATGTTTAGAATGACTAGAAAGATTGATAATTCGATTGTAATATGATTTCCTCGACTCTTCTGGTAATAACATTTCCCAATTATTGAAGCCAAGAAAAGTAGAAGTCTTTTCGAGAATGTTCCTCAAAAAATTAAAGTGATACTTTTGAACGCTTCCAGATTCAATTGCATTTTCAAGTTCTGATAGAAGCGACAGATGATAAGAAAAAGGAGAATCCTTTAATTGTTCGATAAGTGAAAAAGTACCATCATCTAATTTTTCTAAACGCCATTTCTTGGTTTGCTTAACCCTACTGAATTCATTGAAAAGAACATTGTAAAACAATGGATTATGAGTAGTAATAATGAACTTCAAGTCCGATGTACTTGTCTTAATCAAGTCAGCAACATCAACAGCTAATTCAATTAGGTGAGTATCATCTAATGAGCTTACCGGATCATCTATAAACACGTACTCTAGATCATTAAATTGGTCGGTTTCTCGGTCAGCTTCTTCCGCCACGTTTAATACACTCACAGTTTGCTCTAATAAACTGTAGAACATACTCCAGATAAAGCAGCTCTCTTCTCCTTTAGAGATTTTTATATATTCTGAATCTGAGTCATCTCCTCGTTCAAATGAAAAACGTACTTCAGCAAAAGCCGGAACTGTTACATCCTTGTCGTCCTTATCTTTTGTCGTATACTCTTCATTAAAGCTAGGGGTTAGTTTATCATCTGTATAGCGTTGAAAATGACTTGTAATATTTGGCTCTTGACCTTGTGTAACAAGTATCCAATTGGTATAACTATTGGGTTGGATTTTTAACTTCCTATCGGTATCGTTATCCAAATCATTATCCCAATAGAAGAGGTCTTCTGTAAAGGCATTATAGTAAAGTATTTTTATTCTCGATTCCTCTTCTTCTGTCTCCTCAGCTTCTTTTGGAGCTATTAACTCCTTGAATTCACGAGATAGACGTGTTTTTCCAGAGCCATTAAATGCATAGATTAGTTGGGCTTTTTTATTGGCACCCTTAAGAGAATTTGCTATTTCATCTAATGACTGTCCCATGTTATGCTTTTATGTTGTCATTTGGGAATGTTAATAACTGATCACGGTAGTATTCATACTGCTTTCTTCTCAGCTCTATTTCTTTAGGTAGACTTTCGCATATTGACGTGATGAGATTATCCAGCTTGTCTAGGATTGAAACAATATGTTCTTGTTCCTCCTTTGGAGGTGTTGGTATAATTACTTTACTCAAGCCTTTTGAATTAATTGCCGAAATTTTCCCTGATGAAATGTGTTTTCTTATTTGATCATGATACTGTTTGGTACGAGTGAAATACGCTACATATTTGGGATTTAAGCTGCTTCTGAACGAAAAGCAAGCATCATGAATAACGACACCTTCATCACCGAGCCAAGCTGTACCTTTTCCAATATCCTCAATTGTTTCACCCGCGGCAACTATTACAACATCATCGTTTTCAGCGACTCTCAGGTTTTTACTATCGACCAACTCTTTACTCAGAAATGATTTGGCTTCACCTGTCCAAGTACCGTAATGAGTGTACATTTCACCGTAATGAATACATGGGACACCTTCAGAAGTCATATCGTTCTTTACAAATCGCTTACCTCTTTGAAATTCACCTATTTCACCAAGAGTCTTTTGCTCAACTTCTGCAGTTTCAAAGAACAATAACTTATCTAGGTAGTATGTATACTGTTTTTTGCGATCCGTAAATTCAGTTACAAGTTCTGTAGTGAGACTTGCAGTTAACTCCGAAAAGCTGTCAAGAATTTTAACAATCTCTTTTTGGATCACAAGAGGTGGGATTGGAATTAAATAATCCATAATTCTCTGCTTATCACCACGGGGCATTTTTGCTCCTTTGGCATGTATCATATTGAACTCGAAGAATTTATCATCTGCCAATAATTGATACAGATACCTGGTGTCAATATTTGTATCGGTTGGATGAATTACTAAAACATCACCATTTGTCCCACCTTTACAATCAGACAACCATATTTTCTTTAAGTATGGTCTAATATTTCCAATTAGAATGTCATTTGGTTCGTACTGAGTGTAATTTCCCGAGCTTGGAACTCTGGTTGATATTGTTTTCCCTTTTCTATCCTGTAACATGTTATCAACACCCACATAGTTAGTTTCATTTAGTCCATCGGAGCTGATACGCTTCTTAGAATATTCTGCAACATCTCTAAGAGATTTCCAATTGACTTTTGCGTTCTCATTTAATATTCGCGAGATGCTCATAACTCAATCTTCTTTACTATTGAATCAATATCTGTACGTAGCTTGTCGATGTTCTCTACCGTTTTTGAGATTTTATCATTGAGTTCAACAATATCAATCTGCTCACGATCATCTTTTGCTTCAATGTAAGAGCTTACCGAAAGGTTATAATCGTTTTCAGCAATAAGACCATTATCTAATGATTTTGCCACATGGGCAACATCTTCTTTACTATCGAACATTTCCATTACACGCTCAATGTGAGCATCCGTCATTATGTTATTATTGGTCTCTTTCTTGAAGAAATCTTCCCCGCTTGCATCTATAAATTGCGTCTTGTTATCTGTTTTGTGTTTTGACAGAACCAGAATATTTACAGCTATAGAAGTACCATAAAATAGATTTGGGGCAAGTGAAATGACGGTTTCTACAAAGTTGTTATCAACTAGGTATCTTCTGATCTTCTGTTCGGCACCCCCGCGATAAAAAATACCCGGGAAGCAAACCAGTGCAGCTCTTCCTTTACTGGATAAGTAACTCAGGGAATGTAGCACAAATGCAAAATCTGCTTTTGACTTGGGAGCAAGTACTCCTGCAGGAGCAAAACGGTCATCATTGATCATTGTGGGATCATCACTTCCTATCCATTTTACAGAGTATGGAGGATTAGATACGATTGCGTCAAAAGGTTTCTCATCTCCCAATTGAGGGTCTTGAAGTGTGTCGCCCAGTACAATATTGAACTTATCATAATTAATGTTGTGCAGAAACATGTTCATACGGGCAAGGTTGTACGTAGTATGGTTTACCTCCTGCCCGAAGAACCCTTCTTCAATGAGATGATTGTCAAAGTGTTTCTTAGCTTGTAATAGCAGTGATCCTGAACCAGCAGCAGGATCATAGATTTTATTGACCGTTTCCTGTCTATGCATGGCTAACTGTGCTATCAGCTTAGATACATGTTGTGGTGTAAAAAATTCTCCACCTGACTTTCCCGCATTTGCAGCATAATTGGAAATGAGAAATTCATATGCATCACCAAAAAGGTCAATGTGATTATCTTCAAAGTTTCCCAGATTCAATCCCCCTACTCCTTCTAATACAGCTGCAAGTCGTTTGTTCTTATTTTCAACGGTATTCCCAAGACGAGTACTTGTGGTATCAAAATCTGCAAATAACCCTTTAATCTCTTTCTCTGACGGATAGCCACTAGCAGAACTTTCAATGGATGCGAAAATTTCAGCTAAATCTGTATTCAGATTAGGATTGGACTTGGCATTTTTCAAGACATTGACAAAGAGCTGACTTGGGTAAATGAAGTAGCCTTTAGTCTTAATGGCATCTTCTTTTATTTCAGGTGTAATTACATTATCAGATAAATTAGGGTAATCAACACTGTCATCTCCGCCTTCGATATAATTTGTGAAGTTTTCGCTAATGAACCGGAAGAAAAGAGTTCCCAGGACAAACTGTTTGAAATCCCAACCATCTACTGAGCCACGTACATCGTTGGCTATTTTCCATATTTGATTTTGTAGTTCTGCTCGCTGTATTGTTGCGGTCATTTCTTCTTGATTAATCTCTATTGCTTACAATTAAATCCTTAACATCTACGTCAAGAATGTCGGCTATTCGATTCAAATCTTCTAAACTTGGCTGACTCCTGTTTTGTACATAAGAGTTAGTCATATTGTAGCTCTTGCCAAGCTTTTCAGCAAGCCATACTTGCTTAATTCCTTTTTCTTCAAGCACTGCTTTAATACGATTCATCAGCCTAAAATTGATGAGGTCGGAAGATAGCTAATCTTAAAAA
>JBCCLN010000150.1:0-9802 GCA_039026865.1 Bacteroidota bacterium
AGATTAGGGCCCAAAGCAGCTAAATGTGCGATGGCTCGTAAAATGGCGATCATCTACTTTCATATGATGACTAAAAAAGAAGCGTTTAATCCCGAAATATTTCGGCTAAACCAAACCAAATTAAAAGAAAAACGAATTAAACGCCTTGAACAACAACTGGCTGCCCTAAAGAAGGCTGCTTAAGGTGGGTATGAGGTGGGTTAAATAGATAGTGGCAGGTCATAACATTGTATATAGTACATAGCTGTCTTCAAGGCTAGCAACGCTCATATATGAAAGTTACCACACTTTTGAAAACACATCATCCTGATTGAAAAATAAAACATATAAATATATTAATGATAGTTATATTTTAAGTTGTAATAAGCTGAAAGAAATAGTTCAATCAATCCTGAAAATTGGTCTAAAAGACCGGTTGACCGAACTTTAAAAGATTCAATTGAATTTGGGAAATCTTACTTATTAGCTTATTCTCAAATTTACAGTTTCAATAAACTCAAAACCCCATGGTCTAATATCAATGATAAGTATAAGAAATACATGCGAATTGGACACGATATATCTTTTGAGAGCAGGATATTATGACACTCACAGAAAATCATTCAGAAAATATTTGACTCGTCCATTTATTTAGCTTCTATAGAAACCTTAGAGATAATAAATTGACGAGATTGATGTTTCAGGCGGAACAGGTTCTAATTTTATTTTTGAATGGAAAACACCTATAAAACTGTCCAGAACCACTAGTTGAGAGAAGAATGTCTTGAACTATGGGACAGCAAGGTTTATCATTCACTACACAAACAAAAAGAATAAAATAAATGGTTGAGATTATCAAGACTATATTTTTCGTCTTTGCCGTAATCGACCCAATAGGTACAATACCCGTGTATCTTGAGGCAACAAAAGATTTTGATTCAGTTCACAAAAAGAAATTGCGATTCGAGCATCAATAATAGCATTTCTAATACTTCTATTCTTTATCATAATTGGACAGATAATTTTAGAAGGTATGTCTGTGTCGCTTGATGCTTTTCAGATTTCAGGTGGAGTAATTCTCTTCTTATTTGCTCTTACTATGATTTTTGGTGATGGAAAACCAGAACAAGAAAAAAATCGAATAACTGATTACAGCCACGTCACCATCTTTCCGATTGCCATACCTTCTATCGCTTCACCGGGTGCTATCATGGCTGTAGTTCTAATGACAGATAATCATCTTTATAACATCCAACAACAGTCAATAACAACAGGCATTGTTTTGCTTGTAATTGGAATTACTTGTTTGATTCTTTTGGGTGCAAGTCACTTACAAAAGCGAATTGGTAATTACGGAATAACGGTGATTAGTAAAATAATGGGTTTGATTTTAGCTTCTTATGCTGTTCAAAGCATATGTAAGTGGAATAAGTCATTATTTTGAAAATGTATAAAACGTGTAGTAGCACACGCAATAAATTGGAGCAGTTCAGTAGGTAAATTGAGAAGGTATGATGATCTACAGCCCTGCTCCTCCTACAGCTTAGCTCGCAACCAAAGAAATAAGCAAGCCAATCCTGCAAATTGGTTACTTGTTATAAGTAACTTTAGGAAAACTAAAATCCGCTTTGCTTCATAGTCGAGAGCGTTAGCATACATTGTAACATAACTGATTCCAATTCAAGATTAATCCTTTATGAAAAAAATAATCACTTACTCATTACCATCATTTTTTTTCATAAAGAAAACTACCCAACTATTACTTATCATCGGCATCTCCGGTTACATGTTTATTTCTTGTAATTTTTTAGAAGAAAAGGAAAAAATTGATGATAATTCAAAAAAAACTACAGCTCTAAAAGTAGTAGAAAACGCAATAAATTCAGCTGGAACAATTGAAAAATGGAAAAACATAGCTTCCTTAGAATATACGAAAAAAACAAAATTGCTTTTAGAGAATGGTCAAATCGAGTCTGAAGTAACTCAACGTCACCACTATGTATTAAGACCTAATAAAAGCATAAAAATATCATGGGTCGTTAACAAGGATACCTTTTTAATTGTACATAATGATTTCACTTCTCAAAAATTTAAAAACGATAGCATCATCGAGCAAGGTGATAACGTAGAATCAGTTGTTAATGGATCACTTTATGTTGTAGGAATGCCTTTCAAACTTTTAGACAAAGGTACATTCCTGACCTATGAAGGACTAAAATTTCTAAACGTTATTGACACTGTACACACCATTAAAGCGACCTATGAACCCCAAAAGCACCTAAATCATTCTACTAAAGACGAGTGGTGGTATCATTTCGACAAAAATAACGGGGCTTTTCTAAGCTCAATGGTTTATCACGAACCAACCTATGCTTTAATAGAAAATTTATCTGTTATTAAGAAAGAAGGTCTAACCTTTCCAGGAAGGAGAAAAAGTTATAGATGCGATAAATTTGGGAAAAAGCTCTTCTTAAGGGCGGAATTCTGGTACGAGGATTATTCAATTAAATTTTTAAATTAATCATAAGATCAACTGAAAAATACAAGCTTTGTAGTCAGATATCAACAAATTAATATAATTAAAAAAAAGTAGCTCATTTACTATTTACATCTAGCGTGTTTATTAAGTAGGATAGATACTATGGACTAAACCAGACTAAAAACTTGTATGACTTTTCATTAGAGTTTTCATGATTAGCAACTCATGATAAATGACACAAATCTTCCATAAATGTTATGGCAGAGAAAAATGATGGTTATAAAGAGTTAGGTGTTGAATGTTTGAAGCTCTTATTATCTCTGATTTTTAGTCAGAGTGAAATTTACGTATCGAACAGATTTTAAAAATCACAAGGAGTCTTTCATTGGAAAAAAATGCTCCGGTTTATTAACTAGCACAACGGTTTATCAGTACAAATTCAAGACATTTGCCCATTAGATCATAATGGCTTTTAAGGACTTGGATTCTAACATTCAAAAAACATTTTTAAAGAAATCCTCCTTCACCTCTTTATAAAGGGGAATATTTGGCGGTCTTTTAATGTAAGAATTCAACATGCAGATGTCTTAAGTACGAATTATTATTAGTTGTTTATCGAGAAAAAGCTTATTACTACTTTCAACAATCTCATGGAAAGACGAGAATTTATACAAAAATCATCTTCCATTCTTCTCGCATCATCAATTCCATATTGGATGAAGGCAAATCGATTTCGAAATAATATACCCGAAGCAAATAAAAAAATACTTATAGTTGGTGCCGGTGTGGCAGGACTCTACGCAGGATTTACCTGCAAGAAAGAAAATATTGATTTTCAGATTTTGGAAGCATCAGATAGAGTTGGTGGACGATTAGGTAAACTAGAAGGATTTGCGGATTTCCCTCTTGACCTTGGTGCTCAATGGTTGCACGGAAAAAGAAACGTCCTAGGCAGACTAGTTCGCTCTACAGACACAATTATTACTAAAGATCGATCAGATGAATTTGTCTGGTTTAAAAATCAAATCACTAAACGCCTACCTAAGGATATATATAAAGCACTTAAAGGCAATAGGAGGGCTCCAGATATTTCATTCCTAGAGTATGCAAACCGAATAGGTTTTGGTAATGAATATAGGTACATCATAGAGCAAATTGCAGGGGATCGGGGAGCTGATGCGATGGATTTGTCAATTAAATGGAGTGCTGTCGAGGAAGAAGAATGGAGTTCCGGAAACACTGATTTCAAGTTTGAAAAAACCTATTTTGATCTGATAAATGACCAAATTACCTATGATCTTTCTGAAAAAATAAACCTGAATACGATTGTAAATTCCATTGATTACAGTAATGATAAAGTGTTAATAACCGATAAATACAAGAATATCTATGAGGCAGATAAGGTGTTAATAACCGTTCCAATTAGTATTCTCCAAGATGGTGATATTACGTTTAACCCTCCTGTACCACCAAGTAAAATAGCTGCTTTCCACAAGATTGGCATAGGCCCGGGGATGAAAGTATGGATGAAGTTCGATGAACACTTTTATCACGGAAGTATTTCGGGGGGTTCAATTTGTGCGTCTTATTCTGATGAAAAAGAAGGAAAGGCAGGGAATGATCATGTATTAATGGCATTTGCAATGGGTCATCAAGCCAGAAACCTTGCTAGTTTAAGAAGCGATAAGGAAATTACAAAGGCTTTATTGTTGGAACTAGATAAAATGTATGATGGCAAGGCTTCTGAATCCCTCATAGATTCATTTGTACAGGACTGGAGTTCAGAACCTTTTATAAGAGGGGCTTACTCTTACAGCAAATTAGGGATTGGTGGTTCCAGAAAGATTGCGGCTGAACCAATTGCCTCCAAAATCTATTTTGCAGGGGAAGCCATGAACTTAAACGGACATCATCAGACGGTTCATGGGGCAGCCGAAACAGGAATAGATCAAATCAATAAAATTGTTGAAAGCTTAAAATAACCTATGATTCAAGCTAGCTCAACTAATTTCAACAATAACGCTCAACTCAGTAAGTAATAAGGGAGGCAAAGATGGAATTTGGAGAGAAACTAAAAGAGAAAGTACTCAAGTCCGTTATTTCAGTTGCTCCACTTTAGCAAATGGTTTTCATACTTAGCAAAACAGCAGGGCAATCGCATTTAAAAATTGAGTAGTTTTTCTCTGAATTGACTATTGTAAGCTGCTCGCTGGATTTTCTGTGACTTGGGTATTTTGTCGGTGTTTCTTTCGATCAATGTTGAGCGCTAAGCGATTGGTCCTGGGATCTGGAATAGTACTGAAGGTTTTAATAAAGTTAGTTCTAAGAAGTGCAATTTTTGCTTGTCCGCTCTAAATGTAGGGGAGGTATTATTTGCGAAAATTTTGATATATCATTGATAATCAGAGTATTGATTTTTGTTAATCGGTTATCATTCACGGTGAAAAAGTTCACGTATTAAATATAAAACGGCCGGATTTTTTAAAAAAGAACACACACATTATGAGATTTAGGGTATCCCTTAGTTGGGATACCTTTCTGTACAGGGATTTGTGAGTTATTTAAATGCGATTGCCCTGGCAAAACAGAGGTACCTGAAGATGGAAGCTGGATTCGAATTTATCCAGTCTATAAGCACTATCATGAGCTAACAGGGCTGTTTTGCATAGGCTGGTGCAATCCGGTACTTTTTAAAGATATTTGAAAAGTCCAGCTTTCGGAATCATATTTGGACATTTTGTAACACAAGGCGAGTTCCTATGAAAAAATTTAACTTTAAGAAAAGAAATCTGCTTTCGGGGCCTCACTTACTAGGAACGCTTCTGATATTCGCCGGTTTATTTGTTTTAGTCAGTCCGACATTTTTAAAAAGTGGAACCTCAATGGAAAGGATTCTGGCTGTGGGGATAGGAGCTGTGATCGTAGGTCTTTTAGTTGTGTCTTCATTTGGTGGAACGCTGATTGATTGTACTCAAAGGAGATTTAAGGAATATTTATCGATTGGTGGTTACAGGTTTGGTGAATGGATGGTTTTACCGGATATTTTAAAAATAAAAGTAATTTCAACCAGCTACATCAGCAGTAACACACCGAATGGAATAAGCCCAACTCTTTCGAGAAAAGTAACGGATTTTAAAACACTCATATATTCAAATTCTTCTAAACCTATACTTTCATTTAAGTATTCGAGTATGGATAAAGCAGTCGAACATGCTAAGCGTTTAGCTGCTGATTTGGATGCTGATTTAGTTCTCAATATTCCAGAAAAAGGATGAATACTAAGAGATTTAAAGACCAACTCAAACTTTATGGAGTTGCATAACAAGCTATATGAAGCATGCGCTTTCTAGCAAACTGCATTTGACCTTGACTGTGAAGGCCGCTGCCGAGAAAGGTTTTGTATGGTTTAGATGCTTCATCTTACGGGAGGCTTTAATTTATTTGGTGTGTCATTACCTAAAACCCGAGTCCCGACAGGCTTCACTACTTTAATGAAGTTCACTAAAGTGGGAGCACTCACCTTATATATTTTAAATACAGCAATTTTGATGAAAAGGGATATCGCAATTACTACTATTTTGATATGACTGACTCTGATATTACACAAATTCATAAAGATAAGTTTAAAGTAGTCACCAAAGAATATGACGAATCTTACTGGAACGTTATATTTGATGGGTTGACTCATATGAGTAACAAATGATATGGTTCATGCCTCTAATGAGCCACTTGACTCTGAAATGCAAAACCGATACTTTAATAGATGTTTAAAAGTTTAGAGGTACATGCTATGTTTTATTGTTTGTGTAATTATAGCTACTTATTGAGAACCCAGTACCCTTTAAACATGCTATCAAAAGAACAAGTAATCGGAATAATAGACAAGCTTCTCAAGAATTTTCGGTTGATCAAGCTATCTACGAATTTATCTTGCTTGACAAGATAGAAACAGGATTATCTCAATCAAAAATAAATGATGTAATTTCAAACGAGCAACTGGGCGAAGAACTGCCTGAATGGTTAAAATAAACTGGACTTCTCAGGCTAAGAACGATCTGATTTCCATCACAGAATTTATTAGTCAAAATTCAAGAAAATTTTGCTAGAATTCAAGTTCCACGTATTCGCGAACGAACTCGCCAACTCAAGAAACATCCTAACTCTGGCCGAATAGTACTTGAATTCGAAAACCCTAGAATTTGAGAATTCATACTTGGAAACATAGAATTGTCCAGTGACTGATGAACGAGTGGACATATTAATTAGTGTCTCTAAGAAAACAGTATCTTTTGAAAGAAAACGATGTTTTTAGCTCATAGAGCGTGTTTTTTTGAAATTTCGATGCACAAATGATCATTGAATCTATTTTTGAAATTTTAGTGAAAACGCAATAAAATCACAGGTTTACCTTCAATTCATTCAAAATTCAGATGAATTTTTGAGAAATTGATTCCAAAGTATAAAATAGATTCGATTCATTGTTTTGCTAAAAAGCTACGCTGCAGGTGTCAGTAAGCGTGTTTTTTGTCTTTTCTTAGACACACTAATTGCAATAACGTTGACAATTCAACATTATCTAAATTCAGAAACTGACGGATCCATACTTTGGGTAGAGTAGTATTTTCACCTTTTCCTCTCTGGCACCTGTTGATATGTGAAATACACCATCCCCTATGTTATCGTTGTTTTTATGATCCTACAAAATGCACCTCCTCTTTCCCATGTTACTCATCGGGTCACTTTGTTCTATAGACACTATCATAAGCTAACGGGGCTATTTGCAAAGACTAAAGGAACTAGATACTTTTATAGAAATTTGAAAAGTCCAGCTTATGGAGGATCGCTGGACATTAGTCAGAATTAAACTTCAATGCCAATGAGACCGCTAAGACCATTATTTTTGTTTTTAATTTTTTTATTCATCTTATCTTCTGAAGTCAACGGGCAAGATGATGTAGCTGCTAAAATAGAGGCCATGGCCAAAGTCGGTGCATGTTACTCGCCCTCCTTCTCTCCGGACGGTTCTGAAATTGCTTTTGTGTCCAACCTTAGTGGGATTCCACAGCTTTGGAAAATACCAAGTGCAGGAGGATGGCCAATACAGTTGACCAACCTAAATGATCCGGTTTCTGATCCAGTATGGGCGCCTAAAAGTGATCAGATAGCCTTTGAATTGGCTCCCGGAGGAGGCATGAATAGTCAACTCTATTTGATCAATTCCGATGGCACCGGACTTATGCAATTCTCTGAGGGTGGCAAGACCAACAACTGGATAGGTGTATGGAGCGAGGATGGTTCTCTCCTGTCTTTCGCCTCCAACAAGAAAAATCCTGCTGGCATGGATAGCTATTACTATGACTTAGAAAGTGGGGAATCAGAATTGGTTGTTGCTAATCAGGGAATTGGAATGGTCACTGATATTTCCGGCAATAATTCTCAATCATTGCTAATGCGATTAGTAAGCCGTGGGAGTAACGACATATTTTTAATTGATAAAGGAGGTAATGAAACCCTGCTCACTGAACATGAAGGACCGGGAAATTTCTTTGCCCAATTTGGAGCAAATGACAAGGTTTATTTGGGATCTAACCAGGATAGAGATCTTGTTGCTTTTGGCAAGTTGCATGGAGATGAAATCAAAATACTTATGAGTCGTGACGATGCTGAATTACAGAGTTTTAGTATTAATGATTCCGGGACACGGGCTATACTTCTTTGGAACACCGGTGGAAAGAACCAGGTAAGTTTGTTTGATCTCGAGCAGGAAAAAGAACTTAGAACCATTGATTTTCCAGTAGAAATCATTTCCATTGAAGATTTCTCACCCGATGACAAATACTTGTTATTTACGGGAAGTGGTTCAAACCAACCCGCAAACATTTGGATCTACAACTTAGAAAGTGACGAGTTTAAAAAATTAACTGATAGTCCACATCCTGGTATAAATCTGGATGAATTGGTAACTCCCAAGCTGGTGAAATTTAATTCTTTTGATGGTCTGGAATTGAGTGGTTGGTTATATGAACCCAAAACAGGATCAAGACCCTACCCGACTGTTATAAGCTATCATGGAGGTCCTGAGGGTCAGTCAAGGCCTTATTTTAGTTATACTTTTCAAGCACTGCTTAGTCAGGGGATTGCAGTCTTCAGTCCTAACGTTAGAGGTTCTTCGGGATTTGGAAAAAGATTCGTGAACCTTGATAACGGCGCACTTAGAGTGAATGGGGTAAAAGATATCGAGGCCTGTTATGATTACATTGTCAACTCTGATTTTTCCGATAAGAATAAGATCGGGATCATGGGTGGATCCTATGGGGGTTATATGGTAATGGCAGGAATCACGGAGTATCCTGATATGTTCGCCGCCGCCGCTAATTTGTTTGGTGTGGTGAACTTCAAAACCTTTTTTGAAAACACTGAACCATGGATGGCTGCAATATCGAAAGTGGAATATGGTGATCCGGATACTGAATCTGATATGCTAAAGAATTTATCTCCTATCCACAAAGTAGGCCTAGTTAAAACACCCACAATTGTTTTACATGGCGCAAATGATACGAATGTTCCAGTGATAGAAGCTGAACAAGTAGTCCAAAATTTGCAGGGGCGAAATGTACCGGTCAAATACGTTTTATTTCCAGATGAAGGTCACGGATGGAGAAAAACAACGAATAAAGTGACCTCGACAATAGAAATTGTAAAGTGGTTTCAGGATTATTTGAAGTGATTATAAAATGTGCCTAACAAGCGATAGAGCAAATGCCTCTTCCAAGCAGCTAATTAACCGAGAAATGCGAGACAGGAACTTCCAAGGTATTGAAAGTTCAGAAGTACATGCTGTATCTGGATATTAGTATCCATCACTTATCATGGACAGGTAAGAACCCTTTTTCATCCAACGAACGGATGATTCCACCTCAGCAAATAGTTATTATTAAATCAAAGTACGTACTTATGCTTAACCAACCACTATTTGTGGTGAATCATCTATCTAACCTGGCACCAGTTCATTCATTAGATCACAAAAAATGTAGCATGAAATATCTCTTTTAAAACTAATAGTATCCTATATGGGATACCGTTTTTTCAGGCTCACCATTCAGCGTTTCAAAGCCCTGATTCATCCATCAGCGTCATGTATTTCAACCAGAATTCCATTAGAGGTATGGCTTCACCATTTTCTTCATAGGCTTTTATCGCTGCATTTCTCCTCAAGGCAGCTATCTCCTGCGTTACTTTGCAAAATGTCTTAGAATTCCACTTAATTAGTGTCTCTAAGAAAACAGTATCTTTTGAAGAAAAACGATGTTTTTAGCTCATAGAGCATGTTTTTTTGAAATTTCG
>JBCCLN010000151.1:0-9756 GCA_039026865.1 Bacteroidota bacterium
GCCGGAGGTCGAGTATGTTACAGCCAGCTATCCGCCCAGTAACTATACTTTCCCGGGTATCCTAAACAAAGAAGATGGCAAGCTTAAGACAAAGGCTAAGTACGTGAATAAAGAGTTCTTTTCTATTTTCACCCACCCACTTGTGGCTGGAGATCAGTCCACTGTGCTTGCTGACCAAAATTCCTGCGTTATTTCCAAAGACCTGGCCATCCAACTTCATGGTTCAGCGGCTGGAGCCCTAGGCAAAGTCTTGGATTACGAATTTGGTTCCTACACTGGAGAATATAACATCACAGGGGTTTTCGAAACTATGCCTGCGGATGCTAGTCTACGGTTTGATGTAGCATTCAGCTTCGATTTACATGTGGCCAAAAATCCCGATCTCATGCGCTGGGATTATAACGATCCATGTCTCTACCTGACCTTGAAAGAAGGTGCAAATGCCGACGCTTTTGAGCGTAAAATTGCGGGACTCATCAAGGAAAATAATCCTGGGTCTTCAGGCGAGTTATTCTTAAGAAAATATTCCAGTCAATACCTGTATGGCAATTTCGAAAATGGTGTCCAAGCCGGCGGCAGAATATCCTATGTCATTCTATTTTCGGTTATAGGGGCCTTCCTACTGGTGATTGCCTGCATCAACTTTATGAATCTCTCTACGGCACGTGCTTCTCGTAGAATTAAGGAGATTGGTGTAAAAAAATCAATCGGAGCAAGACGTCGCGATCTGGCCATTCAATATTTGATGGAGGCCGTGATCATGTCGTTCCTATCGATGGCACTGGCGCTGTTCATCGTTGCACTAATCATTCCCGAATTTAACTATATCACAGGTAAGCAACTAGTGCTGGAATTTAAACCCGAATGGATGCTTTCGTTAGCCGGTATTGCCTTATTTACCGGTCTATTGGCTGGCAGCTACCCTGCCCTCTACCTGTCAGGGTTAAGTCCTATCAGTATTTTTAAAGGAGGCCTGGTAAAGTCTGTTTCTGCATTATGGATACGCAAAGGCCTGGTAGTATTCCAGTTCGTGATCTCGTTGATGTTGATCTTAATGGTATTTACTGTAGCCCAGCAGGTGGAGTTTATTCAAAACAAAAATCTGGGGTACGACCGAGAGAATGTCATCTTCTTCAATGAAACCTATCCTGATTACAAGTCTTTTATGGTCATGAAAAACCATCTGGAAGGTCTGACCGGCATCACCGGAGTAGCGGCCATCAGCGGTGATCTTACAAGTGGTGATCGTAACAACACACGAGGTGTAAACTGGCCCGGGCAAGAAGAGGAGGAACTCATCGATTTTGACGATGTCGTGGTAACGAACGATTTTTTCAAAACCATGGGCATTGAGATCGTGGCGGGGCGTGACTTTTCAGATGACCTGGAAAAAGATAATGAAAATATCATCTTCAACCAGGCGGCCATTGACCAAATGGGATTGGAGGACCCTATAGGGCAAACCGTCCAGCTGTGGGGAGGCAACCGGACCATCATTGGGGTAGTGAATGATTTTCATCTGGAATCGCTCTATAAAGACATTAAACCTGCCTTTTTTAGAAGCAGCAGTCGCAGGATGAACGCAGTGGTCAAAATCGAGACGGGCAAAACCGTGGAGATGTTGCAGGCCATAGAAACTTATTACAAAGAGCAAAATGATGGCCTGCCCCTGGATTATCAATTTATGGATGATGTCTATAACCAGCTCTATGTTTCAGAGCAACGGGTGTCCACCTTATCCAAATATTTTGCCGTGGTAGCCATCCTTATTTCCTGCTTGGGTCTTTTTGGATTAGCCGCTTTCACCGCAGAGATCCGCTTGAAGGAAATTGGTATCCGCAAGATCCTGGGGTCGGCCAATTCCCAAATTGTGGTACTACTGTCCAAGGAGTATACTAAGATGGTGCTGATTGCAAACGTAATCGGACTACCCATCGGATATTACCTGATCAGCATATGGCTGGATAATTTTGCCTTTAAAATTGACTTAGGCTGGTGGTTCTTCATCGGCTCCGGTATACTGACCCTGCTAGTGGCGTGGTTTACGGTAGGCTTCCAGACCTTCAAAGCGGCCCGGGTGAATGTGTTGGAGACGTTGAGGAGTGAGTGATTAAGATTCTAACTTGACTAGCATGCTGTGCAAGAGTATGCTAGTTAATGTCAACCATAAAGTTCAGTTTCAGATTTCAGGTCCTTTTGTGAAATCTGGTTAAGGTGTATAACTGAATTATCTAATAAATCATCAATTGAAAGCAAAATATCTGTAAGCTCAACTTGTCTGCGAAACCATTTCATATTTCTGTAGCGTTGGCCATCGCGATCTAACCATGCCCGGGCACCAAAATTTCATTTATTAAGTTTACTTTTCCAATCTTTCACTGTTGGATAGATTTGAATAACACAGTTGATCCCATCACGCACCCAATCAATTCTACGTTCTTCATATCCCTTGGGCATAGGCATTCTCTCATGGCGATCTGAGGTTAGTCTACCATTTAGTTGCTTAGATAATTTCCCGAGTTTGGTATCAACTGAGTTGAATCTGCTCATTGATCTAAATTAGTGAATTGCCATTTCTTTGACTTAAGAATGAGCACGCTTTACCAAAGCGCGCTAGTTGGGCTTACGATTTTAAAATGACATTCGAACATGGTATAGAGCAACCTTTTAGATTTCTTCGTCAATATATTCTTCCACCCTAAAAGTCCGACTCTTCAAGTCAAAAAAGTGGTGAAATGCAATTGCCCAATCAGTTTCAGGCTTGCCGATGACCCCAAATAATTCAATAGTATCGTTTTCAATCTTTTTAAACCAATAAGCATGAAAATCTGCAATTTTTAAAAAGTCCTGTCCTGTCAGAGCTGCAAAATCATTTTTATTGAAAACAGTATCAAGCAGGACTTTATTTGACAGATTTATTATAACGCGTTTTTCACTGTCTCTGTATTTATCGAGGTGCTTTATACCTTCACTTTCAAATTCATTTATTACAAATGAATCAAGATATCGGTTGTGAATTGAAATTCTCAACTTTCTTTCAAGAAGGAGTGTGTCAAAAATCACAGTTTCTCTTTCACGAGGGAAATATCTTTCAGCCACATTCACATCGACAGCGTTTTCATCTCCTGAAACTTTTAAAGAGTCAATCTTTAAATCTGTAGATTTTACTTCTCTGGTTAGCTCAATCTCATCACAAAATTCATCTTCCCAACATTCTCTACAGGGCTGCTTTACTTTAGTGTATTCACCCTCTCGGTCGTTAGTAATGAATGCCTCATTAATGGGTCCAGATAAAGGGTTATGGCCTGTAGTCCAAATTGCTGTCTTATTGTCTTTATCAATCCACTTTAGACTGAAGGGTGCCATATTAGAATTGCCTTCAATTTTAAAATAGATGGTACTTGACGGGGCAATCCCAACTTCATTAAATTTATATGGTAAGTCTTGCTGCTGCCCATGCGCCAGGATTATGCTGTCTTCTGGATTTATAGTCAAAAGTTTATTTCCTCCATCACAGCTTTCAAAAATTATGTAGGAAGAATCAGTTTCTGTAAGCCTAATCCAGTCAGTAGGTAAACTCGATAGATCGATCGGTTGAAGAGTATCTTGAACTTGTTGCTGTTGGTTTTTTGTAGAGGTTGATGTTGTAGACTTAATACTTTGTGGCTCTGTTAGGATATCGGAGGTTTTGTGTCGACATGACCAGCAAGCAAATAGAAGTATCGTTAAAACAACTCGCCTAAAAAACATAATGTTGAATTTTCGGACACTCATAGATATTAACTGACAAACGCTGATTAAATATAATTCAAATTATGAGAGATAAATGCGTAGTGGTTTTGATTTATATCAGGAGGTATTAACTTTTAATTTTTTGTAGTCGATCAAATAAATGAGTCATCTCCTCCCGGCCAAGCCGAGAAGAGAGATCTTTTTCAGTGACACAGGATCGGACTTGCTTCATGGCAAAGATTCCTACGGAATGACTTACATTGAGGAGGGCAGCTTGTCCAGGATAGCGTGTGTCGTTCGAGGCTGTGCCGGTAGGCAAGCATAAAGGGAAGGGCTTGAGCGTTTCGAGTAGAGACCCTGCCTGCGCGTAGCCGCTCCGGCAAAGGCAGGCGGCCTTTATTCACGGCGTCTTTTTGCATGCCTTTCAGACGAGCAAAAGGCATAGCGCAGTTTTACCTTTCTTTATGGCAAAGATTCCTGCGGAATGACTTAAGAAGCACTATTCTGCCTATTTTGTAGAGTCATAAAAAACATAAGTCATCTCGGAACAAAGTGGAGAGATCTTTTTCAGCAACACAAGACTCAACTTACTTTTGTGGCAAAGATCTCAACGGGCGCAAGTTTGCAACTTGTGCCTCTTTATGATGAATAGGGTTTGCAACACTGCCTAGCCGGCAAAGGCAGGGACTCTAGTTTCCATGATCAAACACAAGTCATAGACTTGCGCTAGTTTAGGGAATTCTGAAACTCGCCAAGTCAACAAACATTCACCATAAACAAGGTAATATACCATTGCCCATCGATTCTTTCGAAACCTATTTGTGATATTACCCCAACTTCAATTAACCAGGTTTGGAGGTAGAATACATCTTTATCACTCACCAGTATATGCTTATATCGAGCGTTATCAAAATCTTCTTTGAAATTATAAGTAATTAGATCCCAGTCTTCTTGTGTGAAGACATCTGTGGATTCACAATGAAAGACTGCAGCCAAGACAGACTCGCTGATCCGGCTGTATTGAAAGGTTGAATCGGTGATAAACCTTTGATAAAAATCATTGAAGCTAGAATCAATATCTTCGAGCTTCGATAGTTCAGCTCTTCCGGTTTTAAGCTCTTTAGCTTTTTCATCAATCAGCTCCCAAATGTTTTTCTGTTGAAGTGAAAAGAGGATGACAATGAAAAGAATCGATTTCATTAATTTAAATATATCAGGATTTAACTAAGACAGGCTATTTTTTAATCGCAATCATCTAATATCTGGTCTCCAAACTATGGCCAGTTTCGTAGTCTTTAAAAGTGTAGTTGAATTTAAGTTCTGTAAAGAGTTCCGTAAAGGTCAAGTCCTTAATGATATTGTTAAATGCGACTATCTTTTGGCCGGAGTTCTGGATACAAAAAATGATCAGCGCTCCTGCCTACGGTCTTTTTGCATGCCTTTTGGACGAGCAAAAGGCATAGAGGATCACATCGCTTTTCTTGGTGGTCAAGATTTCTGCGAAATAACTTGGAAGTACTATTCTGCCTAGACTATACCCTAGGCAGGGCAGATCGTCCACGATCCTGATGGCTATGGAGAGTGGGAAGGAGCCATAAGATATAAGCTAATCTTCTAAGTTTTCACGCCGCTGCTCTTCAAACCTTTTTTGTTTAGTTCATCTAGAAATTCATGTCTTCTCTTTTGCCGTTGATTATAACTATCATCAGTCCAAATAAAATTGTCCCTTTCCAGCACGAAATCAATACCATTTTCAGTCAATAAGTCCATGGCTTCCTGACTTATGTTCTCAGACATAACTATGTAATTCTCACTCTCTTCTAAATCGATTTTTTTGAGAAGTTTTATCACTTCCTTTGAGGTCACCACACTGTGGTTACGACCATCTACAAAAATGAGAACCTTGCCTAATTGATAAGACCCAACAAGATTCGCATATTTCTTAGGAACTTTTCTGAGATCCTTTTTTTCATTGATTTTTAGAATTTGGATTTTTGCCATATGATGGATTGAGATCAACCCTATTTTAGTTAATCAAATTAGTTTAGCAGTACCTAAGTTCTCACGATTACTTTGAGTCCACAAATAACTAAAATTTTGAGAAAATAACTTAATGGCTAAGAGTCCTGCTTTAGTGATTTAAAGGAAAAATGTGGGTTTCTAATACCTCAGTGTAACTCCTGATGTCTAGTAATTCTGAGCAGGTTAAACTAGTTCCAGTTTTACCTTTCTTCTATGGTTATCAATTTGTCCGAGTTGAACATTGATGCCGGGGAGACTACTTTTTCATCCATCGGAATATTATCGCCGTACCTTTCTTTCATTTTAGTCTGAACAATTTCATGAGTCAAGTCAAAGTCTGAAAGTCTTTCAAGCCGTCCTATTTCAATACCTGTCGCCCGTTTGTAAATTTTCCAAACCATTTCGGAACAGTAAATTTTATCGTCTGACCATTCAAAATAAATATCATAAGATTTCCCGTTGAATTGTTCGCCTATCTCCTTCATCTTGGTTAGAACCGGTTTTGTTAAAACTTCATTGGCATTATTGAGTCGTTTAATTACATAATGTCCATCCTCGCCTCGTTTTATCCATTCTTTCAGGGGCGTCAATTTCACGGGTTGAACAGCTTCATAAACGAAAAACTCACCATCATTTTCATAAATAATTCCCATATGACTGTACTTCGACTTGGTTGCCAATTGAATGGCTTGGCTTTGACTTGATTTAGAAGTCTGGAAGATGATATCTCCATTTTGGATTGTCTGTCCAAGCTCTTTGATATCCTCGTTTGAGCCTCGGGTTGAACAAGAAAATATTATAAACCCTAGAAGTACAGGTATCAATGACTCTTTTATCTTCATACGTATGGTAGTTATAATTAATTAAATACGTACAGAACGAAAGCTATCAGTTGTAAGTGCCTCAAATGCGAAGTAATTACTCATTTAAACATAACGAGATTAATGGCATATCTATAATTCATAACAAAGATTCCTACTGAATGACTCGGAAGTACTATTCTGCTTTTTTTTGAAGTCATAAAAAAATAAGTCATCTCGGAACAGCGTGGAGAGATCTTTTTCAGTAACACAAGATCCAGCTCGTTTGGCAACATTTATGGGTCAATCTGAATAGGAATTCCAATCAGTACCGCATCATATAACTCTTTGATTTCGGAGTTGGTCACAGCAATGCACCCATCAGTCCAATCCATAAGTCGGTGGAATTTTCCAATCCATCCCCGGCCATTTTTTAGTCCGTGAATTTTGATATCACCTCCTGAATTTGGAGCGTTTGCTTTGTCTTGAGTATTTGAATTAAGATATCCCAAGATTCAGATGGAACTGACTTTTTGGATTCTTTCCGTTAATATAATAGAGTCCTTCAGAAGTTCGACTATCCTCTTGTTGCAAATTATGCCCTTTTGGTACTCCACCAAGCGATATCCGGTATGTCTTAATCAATTTATCGTTCGCCCAAAGCTGAAGTATGCGTTCGGACTTATTCATCACTAGTCTTTCTGCCGATAATCCATTAGGTAGTTTGGGTTCAGGCCATAAATAGAAACCTGTAAATAGTCCAAATGAGTAAGAATGATCATGAATCTTCGAAGTAATTTCATTTACCTAATAACCCCGGTGCTCTAACATACGCTAATACCTAAGAGTCCTCTTTGAGGCGCTCTGAAGAGTATAAAACTGGTAATGTGCATATTAGTAAATGACCTTTAGCAAAGAGTCCATTTGGTTTGTTGTTTTCAACATGCCTCCAACTGATTCACTTATTTTTTTCCACCCGTATTGATATTCATATATCCATACTGAATCATTTTTTGAGTTGGTTTGAAGATGTACTAGGGAATTTTGTGAACCGGTATAATACCATATTGCATAACCACATTGGATCGAATCTTCCGGATACTTTGATCTTTTTGGCAGTGCCACCAACTTACTTAGACTCCTCGCCTCCCTCCAGTAGGATTTGTAGTCATCTATTTGACTTTTAAGGTCTATATCCGTTCCTGAAATCGATCTAAACCAACTAGTAAGAATAAGGCCAGACATATCATCAGGATGCTTAATACCCTTTCTATCAAAGTATCTTTTAAGTCTTGAACCCGACCATAATCCCCAATTATTACGAATCCAAAGCCCTGTTCCCATATGATAGTCGCCAAGAAAATCGTCTTCATTCATTGTTCTAATTTTATCTTTTTCGAATTCGGAGAAAGACGTATCAAGCACGGCTAATGCTTCATCCAGATTTTGAGGAACATAAACGCCATCAATCTCTGACTTATATGCCCTTAACGAAAGGGAACAGGAAGTAAATACTAATAAGACTAGTATAAACCAGAGCGTTTTAAATATATTATATGATACTCTATCCAAAGTAGTTACTTCTGAAATTTATTGATGGTAGACAGATCTTACTGCTGCAATGCTTAGTCTTCGAAGTCAATTTTCAATATTTTAAATTCAGTTCTTCGATTCATTGCCATTGCCTTAATCCTTTCTTCTTCAGAATTTATTTTTTCGATATCCTCATGTTTGATCAAGGGTTTCTGATCTCCATATCCTTTCGGTATTAATCGACTTATTGAAATCCCATTAGAAATCATATAATCCACTACGCTTTTGGACCTTCTAGAATCTAATCGCATACTCAATGCAGGGTTTATTTTATTCGTGTGGGTTCCGACTTCCATTATCAGGTTAGTATTTTGTTTCATTAATATCACAAGACTATCCAAGATGAGTTTGTTCTCTTCCCTAATATTCCATTTATCTAAATCGTAGATTAAGTAGGCAATGAATATGTCTCCCACTTCAAATTTTTCTGATGCTAAATCAAACCTCTGAGCATCACAATTGATAATGAATAAATAGCAGATAAATAGGTAATGAAGCTTTTTCATATTTTAAAAGCACATCTACATAGAACGCTCGAACCGAATTATGCACATATGAGCAATTATTGATTAAACCACTTCTAAATTCAATTTAAATGAAAGAAGTTCTTGGTTATTTCTTTTTGGCCTCAATTTCTTTGTCTGAATCCCAAACTAACTGATTATGATTTTTTATCAGTTCGGGATATAGAAAGGTATAACTACTGCATATTACATTATGACCAATACCCGAATTAATTATTCTATTCACCTCACCCTGAGTGAATGAAGTGGAAAGCTTGTCTTTTATTATATTTACATTCTTAATTGAATCCTTTGTAAGTGGGATGTATTCTCTATTAGATAAAACAAACAAGTAATGCCAAAATCCACAGCGAAACTTCGTATTTATTCCACCCCTTTTCCATACTCTCTTTCCATATAATCCATCAAATGTATTTAAATCGACAAATAAAGGTTCGATTGAAACATATTCTTGAATCGAGTCTTTATAAATACTTGCTCTCTTTTCTCTCCTGGAGAGTTTAGTAGGTAAGTGCTTAATATTTTGTTGGCAAAAACAATCATAAACTGAGGCAGCAAGTATCGAGTCAAACATATGCTGATACCACTCATTTATGAAGATCTCAGATTTGTAGTCGGCTAGAGAATAGGAAAAGTCTCCTTTTCTACATGATTTTTCCTCAGCAGTCTTACTGCTAAAAGAAAATACAATCAAAACTAGAAATACAAAAGTGATTGTGAATTTCATAATTTATTTCTTCGGCAATGCAATCGTCCATTTAAACGACAATTAGCCATGTGTCATTGTTTTCGGTGCTAAGTAATCACAATTCCTCTAAATATAATGACAATAGAATAGCATCTGCACTCCATGACAAAGTTCCGTGCGGAATGACCTTCAGACATTTGGGTATCACGTACGAGAATAGAATTAGCTGTAATGATTGTTAAAAACTTTCTCCTAAATTTTTAGGATTAATCCTAAACTATTCGGATATTTCCGAAATAATTAGGAGATATGACCGATCTAACGAAAGCAGAAGAGCAGATCATGCAGATGGTCTGGAAGCTGAAAGAGGCTTTCATCAAAGACATTGTGGATGAAA
>JBCCLN010000152.1:0-9674 GCA_039026865.1 Bacteroidota bacterium
ATCAAATTCATTTTTAAAATAATATTTTATATAAGCAGCTGAATAGTAACAATGATTTTTGATTCCTCAAATTTGGGGAACGATGTTGTTCTCTCATTCAAAATCAATTACCTCCTATTCCACGAGTTACCTCATCTCAATGAATAACACCCGAATTTTTCGGGTTAAATGAGTAAAAACGATAAAATCAGAAATCAGACCAAACTTTGCTTTGTGTCTTTTTGCCGTTGTCTATTGGATAGATGTCTTTATCCGACCAACTTACTAAGAGCTAGCGATCAAAAACTTAAATTCTGTCAGAATAGAAGGGTTTAGAAATATATGCGTGGTGTATCATATCTAGCCTATTCGTTTAATTATTGGTTCAAATGGGGGGAAATCGAATTCAGGATGTGCTAAGAGATTTTAAAAAGC
Organism: Bacteroidota bacterium; assembly: GCA_039026865.1. Taxonomy (GTDB): domain Bacteria; phylum Bacteroidota; class Bacteroidia; order Cytophagales; family Cyclobacteriaceae; genus Ekhidna. Next base: position 415 of record JBCCLN010000152.1, read on the forward strand.
ACACGTCTAAAAAGCGGGTCGAAGAAATTCAAAATAATGTTCAGGAAAGTAGAAAGGAATGTATGCTTTAGATGTTTGTGCGTGCGGGAAAGAAAATTCAACTAACAAAAAGTATCAGTTTTGGCAGCAACATAATCAACCAATAGAAGTAAATGATTGAACTAGACATTTAGTAAATAGTGTCTCTAAAAAAACAGTATCATTTGAAAGAAAACGATGTTTTTAGCTCATAGAGCGTGTTTTTTTGAAATTTCAATGCACAAATGGTTATTGAATGTATTTGAAAATGCAATAAAATCATAGGTTTACCTTCAATTTGTTTAAAATTCAGATGAATTTTTGAGGGATTGAGAAATTGATTCCAAAGTATATAATCGATTCTATTCATTTTTTCTCTAAAAAACTACGCTGCTGGTGTCAGAAGCGGGTTTTTCGTCTTTTTCTTGGAGACACTATTTAATAAGTGTCTACTTCAATTAAATGACTCAAACATATCTAACCAAAAAATTATACTATTTGCATATGAATCCTGTCATTAGTGAAATTATTGGCGGTTTTTGGCTTTTGTTAATGTTTGGTTTGAAGTTGCGGTAGACAAGGTTAACAAAAGAGGGAGAAAAGGGAAGTTAGTGGAAGTTGAGTAGGAGCGAAGGTCGTCTGCCTTAATAGTTGTCTCTGCAGGACTCTCTCATGGCTTTCTTCAACTCTCTGGACTTAACCGTTTAATTGCTTTAGAATAATCCGATGACTCACATCTGGATTACGTTCAATTCTTGAACTTGCTTGGAGATACACCAAACTGCTTTTTAAAAGCACTCGTAAAGTGCTCGGGGTTTCGGTAGCCTATTTTTCTCGCCACTTCCTTTACGCTTATTTGCTCGTTAGTCAATATAGTCTTCGCTTTTTCCAGTCGTAAACCCTTCCAATAGCTGTAAATAGAGGTACCAAAAAGTTCTTTGAAGCCTCTTTTTAACGTACACGTATTAGAGCCTACTTTTTTAGCCATGTCGGTCAAGCTCATGATACTGGTGATATCGTCTTCTAAGAGCTCCTTGACCTGATACAATTTTTCAATATGATGCTTTTTCAAGCTAAGACTTTCTGAAAAGATATCCGGTCTGGATTGCTCCATTTGCAACATCAAAAGTTCAATGACTTTCGATTCGAGATACATTTTCTTATACAGCCCTTTTCTGCGACATCCCATTATATCTGCGATGATAGAATACATCTGCGAGGTAATGTGAAAGCTAGCATCAAATAAGAGATGATTCTTGCCTTGCTCCATACATACTTTCATTTTTTCATATGCTTTATCGCTATCGGGAAAATATTTCAAAAACGAAGATGGGCTTAGGTTAATCTTCAAAATTTTCTGAGTCTGTTGGGCGGAGGATAGTTGTGAACCTTTAAAATCCTTAGTATAAACGATATTGTGAAATCCTTCTCCAAGGGTGAAATCCTTCTCCAAAGCGGAAGAGGTTGTGCTCATATGCCCATCCAACAGAAAGGTCATTTCTATAAATTCTGACTCACTTTCGTAGTATAACCTGGTGTCATTTACCAGATGGAATTCTCCAAAGGCGATATAGATATTGTCAAAAAAGACTTCTTGTACTCCTCCTTGTCCAAAGAATATATCCAGATAATATGAACGTTCTGTGATTTCTTTCGAAGCATCACAAAAGAAACTCGGGTACTTCACTTCAAAGATCATTTCCTTCATTTCTGAACTGTATACTCTTGTTACCATAGAATCCTTTTTACATAGGTTTTATTACTTTTTACGCATGTGCTTTTGTAAATCCCATACCTAGCTTCGTCTCACAATTTAATCGATGGTGATTTTAAATGAAATCACGATTTCTAGTTTATGTTTTGGAAATTATTAGCAATTATTTCACTATACTCAGTGGTTTTTACGCTGCAAGCGCAAACAACTTCCTTTTCAGGGATTGTCAAGGATGCGGAAGGTAACCCAATTTTTGAAGCTAATGTCAGCGTACTAGAATCCTCAAAAGGGGCTTCTTCAAACCTGGAAGGCGAATTCACCATTAATGATTTAAGAAAAGGTTCCTATTTTATACTGATCAGCTATTTGGGCTATCAGACAATCATCCGAAAAATCGAGATTCCTACCCAAGGAATGGTCAATTATACCCTTTCAGATGCTTCTGATCAATTGGACGAAGTGGTGGTGACCGCCAATCGCCGTTTACAGGATATTCAAAAAACAGCCGCCTCGGTTTCAGCAATAGGAGTTAAGCAAGTGGAGCAACTTCAGATAAAGCAGTTTTCCGAACTAAGCAGTATTGCTCCCAACTTTAGAACGTACGATGATGGAGGAATAGGTGCCTTTACTTTAGTAGCAAGTCGAGGCATCTCGACAGGGGATACAAACCCCGCTATTGGATTGTATATAGATGGGGTACCATATTTTTCCACTTTAAATTTTCCAATTACCCTAAATGATGTTAACCAAATTGAGGTATTACGCGGACCTCAGGGAACCTTGTACGGAAGAAATGCCCTTGCAGGTGTCATTAAAATCACTACCAAGAATCCAACCAACCAGGTCACAGGATACGGAAGTGTTGGCTTTGGAAATCTTAATTCACAGGAGTACAGCCTAGGCATGAGCGTACCTTTAATTAGAAACAAGCTCTTTTTTAGGACTGATGCAAATCTTTTAAGTCGTGATGGCTTTGTGACAAACACTTTTAATGGGGAAGAACTTCAGAATAGAGAAGCCATTAATGGTAATTTCAGATTTAGGTATTTTGCCACCGACAAGCTAGACTTTTCATTACGCTACAGCCTACAACATCGAGAAGCCAGATCCTCTGCTTTTGTGCTGGTTTCCGAGCAGAATCCATTAACGAGCATCTTAGAAAATAATCCTTACGAAGTGAATTTCAATGAATCCGTATTTCGGGATGCCTTGACTCAGAACCTGGCATTTAGCCTAAATTATGATTTCGATTCGTTTACATTAAACTCCACGACTTCTTATCAATCTACCGATATGGACAGGTTTGACGATTTTGATTTAACAACACTTGACGCACAGGCTGCAGGTACTGACCTAACCTATCAATCGATTGCTCAAGAGATTCGTTTGCAATCCACCTCAAAAAGTCAGCTCAACTGGACAACCGGAATCTTTCTGTATCGAAACGAAGATGATCGCTTTGACACGTTTGAAAATGGAACAGATGGGGGCATGAGCAATCCTATGCTTGCCCCTCTGCTACCTTTTAATCGATTTGATGAGACAACCATTGAGCAGACGGGAATCGCAATCTATGGGCAGGCTTCTTATACGCTTTCTGATAAATTCAATTTGACCGCAGGGATACGTTTTGATTATGAAGAAAATAATTCAAGTGTAGACCGTTCTTTTTCAACGCCTTTCTTTCCCGAAGCGTCTTTTGCAAAAGCGGCGGAATTCGATGCCTTTTCTCCTAAGATATCCTTAAGCTATCAGGTAAATAAGGAGGTGTTTCTTTTTGCCAATGTGGCTAGAGGTTTCAGACCGGGTGGGGTGAACACCCTTGTATCCGATCCGGCAGATGCGCCCTTTGATCCCGAAAATACCTTGAATTATGAATTAGGCGTGAAGACCACTCTCATGGAAAATCGCCTGAAATTGAATCTCACGGGATTTGTGGTTGATTATACAGATCAGCAAGTATTTACACTAATTAATTTGGAGCAGTTTATCACCGGAACAGAAAACATCGGAAAATCAAGGAATATTGGTGCGGAACTCGAAAGTAAATGGGCTGTACGTCGAGGGTTGGACCTCAACCTAAATCTGGGTTATATAAATACAAATATACGGGAATACAACCCTGTGGATTTTTCTACCGGTCAGGAATTAGATTTTTCAGGAAGGGAGTTACCCTATTCACCTGAGTTTAATGGAAATCTAAATGTGAACTACATTTTACCATTAAGCAAGAAAATAAATCTGGAGAGCAGTCTGGACTACAACTACCAGACAGATATATTCTTTGATTTTGCGAATTCGGAAGCCATTAATCAGGAGGGTTATGGACTTTTTAATGCCCAACTCGGTTTCACCTCGAAAAATCTTGATTTTTTCATGTGGGGAAAAAACTTAACGGATGAAGCTTACTTCAGTTACGACTTTGGAAGCGGAGGTCTTGCTACAGCTGTATTTGGACTGCCAAGAACCTATGGGGCTACACTAAAGGCAAAATTTTAGCATTTGGATAATCCATCTCATCATACACTGATAAAATATCCGATGATTTTGGTATCAACTAAAAAACATATGCAAGTGGGTGACCACGAAGACCAGGTGGGTTCCTTGTTGCAGCAAGTCAACCTCTACGATGTTCGCAAAAAGCAATTGATGGGGTACTCCGGAGATATGAAGCAACGGGTTGGGATCGCAAAGGCTTTATTGGGCGATTCGCAGCTGATCAGCGTAGACGAACCTACCGCAGGTTTAGACCCAATGAAGCAGAATCTTTTTTGTAATCTATTGCCTGAGCCTGGTGAAGATAATGTAGTGATCCTATTCACGCATAGTGTGGAAGAGGTGTGTACACTATGCAATGACATGACTATTATCGGTAAAGGAGAGGTGATCTTGACCGGAAAGCCTGATGAAGTGGAAGAATCCCTAAATGGAAAGATCGGGGAGAAGCAAATTAAAAAATCAGATTTGAAAGAATACAAGGAAAAATACGATGTGATTTCTAACCATTTTCATATAGAAAAAATAATGATCACTGTAGTTACGGACAATCTATCCGATCAAGGTTTCTGTAAAAAACATCCTACACTGGAGGATGTGTATTTCAATTTGATTCAAAATCAACAAAAAACAACAGCACTATGATTTGGAAGATTGTAAGGCACGAGGTAAAACAGAGAGTATTCCATTGGATGACCCTCGTTTTTTATGTACTACTTATTTTTCAAAGTTTGTGGTATACCCAGGGGTTCTTTGACTATTATCCGAGTGAGGACCTCCTGATGAACGCACCGATCGTCAACTACAGGCTTCTTTCTTCGGGCGGTTTTTTCTTGCTTATCATGCTCGCAATCACCACTGGACCATTCTTTTACAAAGAAATTCAATTCAAAACCATCAACTGGTTCTACACTTTACCTATCAATGAAAAACAGTTTTTTTTAGGTCGCTTTCTGGCCGCTTTTCTTTATAATTCCTTCCTCACCTTTGCAACTGTAGTAGGGATGTTTTTGGTCCCTCATGTGGGAATGGGAGAGGCCGAACGATTTGGTCCGGCTCCAATAGGACAACTGCTTCATGGTTTTAGTATACTTGTGTTGCCTAATGTACTGCTGGTAACTTCCATGATCACTGCAGCGTTGGTTTTCACTCGAAAGATCACTATTAGCTATCTCGCGGTATTCCTTCTCCTCATCTTGTTTCTACTGATGCAATCCATTACTGCATCCTCAGGTATCAATTTTCTACTATTAATGCTGGAGCCGTTTGGATTTGTTGCGGTAGAGGAGATTAATAATGGTATGACCGTCCTTCAGAAAAACACGGACTACATTGATTTGTCCGGAAATTTGTTGGCTAATCGCTCCATGTGGTTTGGCATTTCCCTGTTCCTGATTATTGTCTCGTATGTCAAGTTCAGTTTCAAAGGCTTTTTTGGCAATTCCAAAAGCAAGGGAAAAGAAATACTGATTACAGATGCTAAAAATGAAGTAGCCCCTCCAATAATTAGTATCAAAAGACCACAGTTGTCCTTTAAAAATGGAGATTTTGTGAAGAAACTTTGGACGCTTTCTTTCCTGGAATTTAAGAATGTAGTAAGGCCTGCCTCCTTTAAAATTATCTTGGCGCTCATTGTATTGATGATTGTCATCCAGAATTTGTTGTGGAACGCTTCTTTTTATCTCGGACCTACCCAGCCTTTAACGTTCACGATGACCAATTTTCGGATCACCTTCGGAGTATTTGTGATCATACTGATCATGATCTGGTCCGGGGAGCTTTTTTTTAAAGATAAGATCGTCAAGATCGACCGGATTATGGATACGTTACCTGTTCCACTTTGGGTTACGCAGTTGTCCCGTTTTATTGCCATGTCAGGAGTAGCCCTGATATTATCCGTTTCCTTCATTGCCATGGGGGTCATTTTCCAGATTTTAAAAGGCGGAACGGGACTCATAGAAATGAAATTATATACCTATGACCTGCTAGGATACAACTGGGGGTGGCTGACTTTTGTACTGGAAATTGCGCTGGTATTTTTTTTAGCAGGACTTACTGACAATCGTTATTTGACTCATTTTTTAAGCGTGGGGATTGTCATCGCCAACATCTTTGCTTTTGCCTTGAGCCTGGGGGAGCAGGTGCGGTTCTACTATGCAGGCGTGCCTGGATTAGAAGACTATTCGGAAATCAGTGGTTATGGGATATGGGAAGTTTCCGCTATCTGGTTCTTTTTGATGTGGGTGATGCTAGCTACCACATTTATCCTACTTGGCATTTATTTCTGGAAGCGAGGAATGGATCAAAATCGTGTTACAAAGTGGACCTTTCGAGGAAATCAACTTTCACTCACAGGGAAGCTAGCAGCACTTGGAGCCCTCATCGCTTTTTTTACGTTGCAGTCCTTCATCGTTAAGAATGTGAATGACAAAGACAATTTTACTTTGGCTGCTGAAGAGGAAAAAGCACAGGCAGATTACGAAAAGAGATTTGAATATATCAAGGAAATACCACAGCCAAAGTATGCGGCCGTTGATCTGCTATTTGATTATTATCCTTCGCAGCGTAAAGCATCCTTCGAGGCTGTCACTACGTTGATAAATGACTTTACTTCTCCTATTGATACACTTTATATTTCCCATCGATCTCATGTAACTATTGAGCAAATCACACGTGATGGAAAACAACTTGTAGCGGCGTGGAAATCGGATGAATATGATATGGTAGCCTATCCATTGAATCCTACCTTGAATCCAAATGACTCCACATTCATGATTATAACTGCCTCAAAGCAATACGAAGGGTTCACTCAGGATGGGGGGACAGCCCAACCCGATTTGACTTTCAATGGATCTTTTGGTAGCATTAAAGATTTTCTACCCACGCTGGGTTATCATGCCCAAAATGAATTGACTGAAAATAGAAAACGATTAGCCAATGGGCTACCAAGATTGGATTCAAGAATGGCGAGTATCACTGATGAATTCGCCTTGAGTCAGGATCTTTTAGCACCGGATGCAACCAAACTTAAGGGAAGCATAACCATTGGCACAGAGGATAAGCAGATCCCTTTGGCACCAGGCAAACTGGTAAAGAAATGGCAAGAAAATGGCCGTAGTTATCGAACCTATCATATTGATAATCCTCAAAGCTTTAACTGGCATTTGGCTTCTTGTGATTTATCAGAAAAGGAAGGCCAAAAGGGAAAAGTAAAAACCACCATCTTGTATTCTCCTAAACATCCATTCAATTTAGCTCTTTATGAAACTGCCTTGCACAGCGGTATTGAATTTCTTCAAAATAAGCTTGGAGGATATCCATATGATGAAGTGAGGCTCGTGGAAATAGCTTTTTATCAGGAAAGTTTCTATGCCTATCCAAATACTATCGCCATATCGGAAAAAGAAGGATGGTATGCCGATACCACAGCCATTTCTGAAAAAGCATATTTGTTCCATTCAGTAGCTACACAAGTTGCTAAACAATGGTTATACGGCAACCTGAACATGAGCAACGTACAAGGAGCGACAATGCTGAGCGAGGCACTCCCTCATGCATTAGGACTTCAGGTACTCCAAATGAAATTAGGACAGGAAGCAGTTGAATCAGTACTTCAAAAGAAACAGGATTTTTACTTGATGGAAAAAAATAATGAGCCCAATCAGGAGCCTCCATTACTTTATGCTGATGGCATTGAGTATTTGGAAGCCAATAAAGGCGTTATTGCCTTACAGAAAGGGATAGAAGTATACGGAAGGGATAAATTCTATGACCTCCTGCTTCAATGGTCAGAAGACAATCGAGGACAATCCGTGCGTTTTTCCGATTTTTATCAAGAACTTCTATCAGCGATACCTGAAGAAGAAAAGGAGATGATCAAAAAACTATTCGAGACTACTGAACCTCTGCTTTTGACACAAATCGGTCCCTGAATAGCCAGATCGTCTTTTCATAGGGGATGCGATCATTGGTGGATCAAGATCTTGAACATGAGAAGCGGGTCATAAGGTTTAGCCCCTGAACGGACCGGTTTATTAGCATTGATCATGGGTGATAAAGTATCTCTGAAGTACTCCCCCAATTGATCACTTGGTTGAGTCGCTCAAGGGGGTCACCCATTTTACTAAGTTTGCTAAGTCGGAACTCTTGGGCGAAAAGACTGGTGGTTTGGGTAGGCTTATAGGAATGATTCATGATAAAAAGTATTACTTATAATATAAAGAACAATCCTCTGTTTTCCACTAAGGGGCATTATTGTACCAATTTTTTTCCGTACTAGAATAGGTTTTTTTGATCCAGGTTCAAACCTAATAGCTGGCCCCTGGTAGGATTATGAGTGCCAGGAATAATACCCGTTTTAGGATCAATTGAAGGTAGCTTGTCTTGTAAACCGGTAAAATTGTCGATGCTTGAGGGACCAGATAGAAAATCTAACTAGTCGCTCGCTTATAGCGAGTGACCACTATTTTCTTTTTTTTATTCAATGGTCATTTTCATTCAGATCATATTTTGTATTCATCACTCGGTACAAGCGAGCTACTGTTGAGGGCCTGAATAAGGATCATGCCATCTCAATGACGACTGCCGTGTAGCCAGTAGACAGGACGCCCGCTACACTCTGTCCCGGACACTCGCAAGCTATATCTCGGTTTTGACAGTGGGTATTACTTTCTCGACCGCAGCGACGGACCGTACGTCTTCGATTGGTTCACTTTCGTTCATCTTCCCTATCCCTACCTGATCCGCTAAACCAGCGGACCTTTTCCCCTAACCGCTCAATACCGCCTCGTTACCGAGGCAGCACCGTGGAGTGCGCGGACGGCTAGTCGCGGACGGCCAGTCGCGGACGGCTAGTCGCGGACGGCCAGTCGCGGACGGCCAGTCGCGGACGGCCAGTCGCGGACGGCCAGTCTTTGAAGGCTGCTCCTGTAAGCAGACGCTGGTGGGTTGATTCCACCATCTCATTTGTAGTTACTTACGTAAAGCCTTCTGCTTCACTCACAGCACACCTTGGACTAGCAGGGGGGATTCG
>JBCCLN010000153.1:0-9580 GCA_039026865.1 Bacteroidota bacterium
CCGAAATATTTCGGCTAAACCAAACCAAATTAAAAGAAAAACGAATTAAAAGCCTTGAACAACAACTGGCTGCCCTAAAGAAGGCTGCTTAAGGTGGGTATAATGTGGGTTAAGCATCGCGAAAATTGAGCAATGTATATCGAAAATGGGCTATTGATTAGAAAACAAAAACCGTCTCATCTTCTCTTTGGCCTCTTCTCTGTCCAGCCAATACTCTCTGCTGTGAAACCTGGCATGAGGCCAGTTTTTCATGCTTAAATGAAAATGTTGAAACCCATAAATCTGTTTTGGGGAAAGCGCTTCATAATATCTTTCATCATCAGTAAGAATAAGCCCGGTGTACGTGTTTCCCTTTCTCACCGAAAGATCAGCAAACGGCAAATCTTTAGCAAGCTTAAAATCTTCTGAATGGTGAAACGATTTTTTCTTTAGCTTCTTTCTCAAGAACCAATCCACATGGTGATCCTCATATTTCGGTATATATGGCTTCCAATCTTTATTATTTACCTGCCATGCATAGTCAAGGTATTTTTCTAAAAGCTTTGGACCTTCATTTTTTGTATCCTCGGTTTTTAACTCCTTTGGCGTGAGGCTACTCACAACAATCACCTTTTCTCTGGCTCGTGTCACAGCTACATTCAATCGATTTTCTCCACCTTCTTTATTCAAACTGCCAAATTGTAATCTGACTTGATTGTTTTCATCCGGAGCATAGGTAATGCTGAATATGATCACATCACGTTCATCACCTTGTACATTCTCTATGTTTTTTACAAACAAGCTCTCTGGCAATAAAACCTCCTGTTTCGCTGATGCTATCTCCAGAAGATCTGAGATGTAGACTTGCTGCCTAAAATTGAAGGTAACAATCCCCAAATCTTTATCAGGATACATCTTAATATGATTCAGTGCAAGTGCAGCTACTTTTTCTGCTTCAACTTCATTTAACCCATCCTTCCAGATTCCATCAGTTTTGATAAACTCTATGCCGGGTTTCGCTTTATTTACATGTTCATAATCAGGTAACAACCTTAACTTCCCTTTGTAAAAATGCTGATTGGAAAAATCAATTAATTCCAGGGATTTGCTTCTGTAGTGCCCTGCAAGACGTACTTCTGGCAGGTAAAGTTTAGCGAGATTCAAGAGCGACTCAATTGTAAACTCCGGAGCATCTTCCTCTTCATCCCCCCATCGCACACGGTAAAGATCGCTTGGTTGTAGTTGCATGGAATCACCGGCGATAACTACCTGCTTTCCGCGATACATAGCAGGAATGCCTCGCTCTGCAAAACATTGGGAAGCCTCATCGAAAATGACCAGGTCAAAATTCTCTCTCATCGGGAAAATAGCTGAGGCACTTTCCGGTGAACACATCCAGCATGGAAGTAGAGAATATAATTCATCAGAATACTCCGAAATCACTCTTCTTATCGGCCAAACCATCCTTTTTTTGGTAACCTGGTGCTGTAAGTCACGATAGGTAATCCGATTGTTTAATCGGTTATATTCTACGTTTTCGTAGGTCTTTTCACGTGCTTTAAGTAGCAAGATTTCTTGGCCAGCTTGTCTCTTTGCTTCCAGTTGTTCTCGCAGGTCTTCAGCCAATAAATCCAGTTTTCCCGAGGCTACATCTCTCAAAAATGGATACTTGGACTCAATGTGGTTAATCCACGCTATTGAAAGGCTGTTTTTAAAAATGGCTAATCTTTCCTCAGTTTCTGAGGATATTTCTATGGTTTCAGTTAAAACTTTTTTTTCTTCTACGCCAAATGAAGTTTCCAGCTTATGATACTCACAAATAGCATCGAAATCTTTCCTAAGTAGCTTTTCCAATCTTTTAAGGTCTTCTTTTTCCAAAAGAATGGCTCTAACTTGATGTATATTAATAAATTTTTTCCAATCATCTAGTTGGTTTGGAACTCTTTGGCCAATTTCAATGAGCTTAGCGAGGCGTTCTTTATAAGATGGATGTTCAAGTCGGGTAGGGTTTAAGTAATCATCCAATGATCTTATTGTTTGAGCAACAGTATACATATTCAACCCCATCTTTTGCCAATAAAACCAATCTTGAATGTCTATCTTCCTAAATCCTCTAGGAAAATTGTGAAGCCAGGGATTATCTGTGATTTGCGATAGTGAGTGCTCAAAATTTAATCGATTATCGATTCTATTTACTAATACTTTGAATCCTTTGCTGTAGCTTTTAAGTTTATTTGCGACTAAGACACGTTTTAAAAGAACCTTATCTTTTGAGATCAATTGCCATTTTATCCAACTAAATGGGTTTTGTCTTGCGCTTTTTGCAGATTGCAAAACCTCTTGAAATTTTCCTACATTTTGTAGTGTCAGAGAGGTTTCCATTCCCTCCCCTCTGAAACATGCCATCATTACTCGCTCTCTTTGCGTCAACCAGTTCAGGTCCTCGGTAGGTTTATTCTCATGAAGTTGCTTGAAGACTTTGTATACTACATCTTCTTTCAAACCCTCTATCAAGGTTTTCAATTCAGCATGCTTTCCAGACAAATAATGAGCTGTATCAAAATCGATAGGTTGGTTGGAGAAGTTATTGGAGTCTGATATGAGCTGTGATCCAAACCTGGGGATTTCGTATAAAATGGATTCAATCATAAGGAGGTCTTTCGTCTCAAAACCTGCAAACGAAGGTCCCTTGGCCCAAAAATGAGTGCGCTTTTCAAATTTCTCAAAATATTGCAGATAACTTTTGAATTTTCTGAGTATATCAGGAAGTCGGGAAAAATGGAATGCTCTGTATTCAAGGTTCATGCTAAAGTTTGGTTTATCGGGATTGCTAATCAGATAAAGTTCTTTAACAGACTTTCCACATTCACTTTCATCAAATAGTGCTTTACGAAATTCTTCCAGTTGTTCCACTATATGATCTATTCTTCTACTCGCCTGAAGAAACCCACGCTCTAACTGAATGGTGTCTAATCCATTATTTTTCTTTTGATAAACATGTATAGATTCAATTTGATGATTTATTTGACGGTAGATAGGTTTTCGATCACTTTTAAAATCATGAATGAGCGCTACAAAATCATGCATTTCTTTTTCCTTTAATCGTTGATACACGATATCCAGAGCTGCTCTTTTTTGACTAACCAGTAGAACATTTTTGCCTCGTGCTATGAAATCACAGATCAGATTACATATTAACTGGGATTTTCCAGTTCCGGGAGGGCCTTGCACTACTAATGAATTGCCTTTTTTTACTTCCTTTAATGTGTGTTCTTGGTAGGCGTCCATGGGAAAAGGAGTGAATGTATTTTCTTCATTGACCCGATCGATTAGCGCGAGGTGATTTTTATTGTTTTGGTTCATTTTGCGAGTAAAAAATTCTTCTAGATTCTTTTCATCGCATTCTTCTATTAATTTCACATAATCTGGGACAAGGTAAGATCCTGATTGAGGAAAGATTCCCAAAACAGCCTGAGGATAAAGTTTTATTCGACCCGTTTGTTCTTCTCTCTCAAGAGAAGACTTTGAATAGTGGGAAAAAGCATGGAGTTCATCTGTAAAATTGTCTTGGTTGAAATGAAGTTCCACACCACTTTCTCTCAACAGTTCGTAAAGCTGAGTTCTAAAAACCGTGCTGTCTTTATCATACTCATCAATTACTTTTTCAATAAGTTCTTCATCTAAGGTAGTACGGTTATAGTAGGCATATGCAAGCAGAAATGTTTTGTTGAAAGTGATATTCACATCCGGTCTCCGATCAATAAACCATTTATTATCTTTTTTCACTAGCTCCACGGGAAAGAATATCAAAGGACATCTTATAGGAGTATCATCCATGAACTTTCCTTTGACAAAAGGCCAACCCACGTATAGATCTTTGGCACCACGCTCATTAAAAATAAATCTCTCAACTCGCTGGACTTTTTTTATACGTCTGCTAAGTTCATTTGTCTGTTTGCTACGACTATCAGATTCGTGACATAAGAATATTTTGCTTTCATTAGCGATTAATTGTTTTATGATACTAAAACTTGGTTCATTAGCTATATAGTCAAAATCGTGGATGTCTATAAGCTGATCCTTTAACAATCTAAGCAATAAGAGAGATCGATTATTACCGGATAGATTGCTAAGCCTTCTTAAATATGACTTAAGTACTTTTTGCATGAATTAGTCTAGATATGGTTTTAACCGAATGAACGTTTCTTCATCTATTGCCTGAATTTTTTTAAGTTCTAATGCAGAGTTTATATTACCATTTTGCTTTCGATAATTAATGATAATCCAAGCTAAATCAAAAGATATATATGGATGATTTGCCAACACTTTTGCTGAATCATTATTAATGTCTAATTTTTTGGGTGGGGATTGCACAGAAAAATACTTTTCGATTTCTAGAATTGTCTGATTATCGAGATCATATACCTCATGCAATTGATGGATGGATGTAAATCCTCCTAATTTTTTTCTGAACTTTATAATCCGATGAGAAAATACAGGGCCTATGCCTTTTACCTTTTGTAGTGCTTCCGCATTCACTGCATTAAGATCCAATAAAATGATGGAAGAAGCTTTTATATCTTGTGATTCATTTTTGATAATTGGGATTTCAATCTTTTTCTGATTTTCAGCTTTAGACTTACTTGGCAATTTTTTTTTTGCCGACAGATAAACACTTTTATCAGACAATGCATCTTCTTCTTTTAATGCATCTTCTTCTTTTAATTTATATGAAGATTCTACTTCTGCAATCCATTTAGCTAAATCATCGACTTCTCTATTTTCTATCTGATCAGATGACTCTATTGATGATATAAACATTCTAGAAAAAAAGATTCCAAAAATGATGATAAAAATCAGCACTAATGTTCCTCGCGCTTCCTTCTTGGAAAACCCTAAAGTCTTACTAATTGAGTTAACTAGAAATTTCAGCATGATTTATTACTGTCATCTGAGATACTGTGAGATAATTATGAAGCCATCTTAAAATAATTCAATTTCAAAAGGAAAGAATAAGTCATTCTTTCTCCACAGGCTTACTAAAAATGTATTCACCAAATAAAATGTCATGAGCAAGACCAAGGTAGACAAGAAATTCATTTCTTCACACCCAATAATTTGTCAATTATCGTCGATGATACTCAATGAGCTTTTTATCTGAGAGAGAATTCTTAGACACTAGAGCTAAGATTGATCACTTACACAAGAATCTATTATAGGTGAAACCTTATAATTCTTGATCCATTAGGTAAGGCATACTTTCACTGGCATCTGTCCAGTTGCAAGAAAGGACAAGCCATAATAGTGCCCTTTAACATATTAAATCAAAATCCAGAACCCAAATGCATAGTTTAAAATGGTGAGAACGGTATTATTCAAATGATCCATATCCTCTACCATTTTTCTACATATTTAAATCAGCTGATCGAAGGCATAAAGGAACACAGCTAGAGTTCAGATAGCCGCTGGAGTATCTGAGATTGATCATTTATTTAAGAGATCCTTGGATTAAAACCAAAGGATGCATCAGAAAGTTGTATTTCAGCAAATAAGAAAAGTACAACTAGCATTCTAAATCTCTAGCTAAAGACTTGATACTAAAACATAACCAGTATTACACAATTAGCAGTTAAATAAATCATTTTTGCATATGTATCCTTTTATTAAATGACGGCAATTATTTATAATCATTTTAAATAGCTATATGATAGTTATAATTACAGATAATATAGTTAAGTTACCGTTACTTTCGTGTCTTTTATGATTTTTTCAAGTTAAAATGGTAGGATTCCAAGCAATTAGTCTTTCTCACAAAAATGCCCCCATAGAAATACGAGAAACTGTATCGTTTGAGGGTGAAGAAGTTTCTACTTTCCTGATTCAATTAAAAGAGGTGTTTCTTATTAAAGAAGCTTTGTTGATTTCTACATGCAACCGTACGGAAATATACTACTCCTCAGACGCTGAAATATCCAATGAGATTATTGGATTTATAGCTTCTTTCAAAGCACTTTCGAAAGAGAGCTTGTTGAGATATTTCAGAAAACTAAACACAAGAGAGGCTGTTCTTCACCTTTTCAGAGTAGCACTTGGACTAGAATCAAAAGTACTAGGAGATATTCAGATATCGAATCAAATAAAACGTGCTTACCAATCAAGCGCTGATTTAGAATTAGCCGGATCATTTTTACACCGGTTAATGCATACCATTTTTTATGCTAACAAACGAGTAGTCCAGGAAACTAGATTACAGACAGGATCCGCCTCAATAGCGTCAGTAGCTGTAGAGTTAATCAAGCACTTCGTAGTTAAACTAGATAATCCAACAGTTGCGCTTATAGGACTTGGAGAAATTGGCCAGAATACACTTGAAAACCTTAATAAAGAGAATCTAAAGATCACCTTAGTGAATAGAACTCGCTCAAAAGCCGAAAAATTTGCATCAGCTTATCATGTTAATGTAAAAGATTTCTTTAATCTCAGGGAAATAATATCCGGAAATGATGTGATTATTTCAGCAGTTTCTACTAAAGTTCCGATTATCAATGATGAGTTAATCGTCAAAGATGCTACTCATAAATTATTCATTGATTTATCTGTTCCTAGAAGTATCGATCCTGCAATTGATCATGTTCCAGGAGTTTCTTTATTTAATGTAGACCAATTGACTGAGAAAACCCTCAAAACCAAGTCTATTAGAGAAAAATCTATACCTGCTGTTGAAGCGATCATTGAAGATGCACTTTTTGGTTTTGATGAATGGAAATCTGAGATGGAGGTTTCTCCTACCATTCAGCGATTGAAGAAAACACTTGACTTAATTCGAAAAGAAGAACTTGCCAGATACTCTAAGATAAGCACCTCGGAGAGAAAACTTTTAGAAATAGCAACTAAAAATATGATTCAGAAGGTAATCAAACTACCTGTGCTTCAACTTAAAGCTGCCCGTAAAAGAGGTGAAGCAGATACATTGGTCGGAGTCTTAAACGATCTCTTCGATTTGGAACAACAAGAAATAAATAAGAGGTAGTATAATCGTATCTTTATGATTCGGTTATGTGGACAGTTAATGTTTCAGTCTTTTGTTTGTTCTTCTTAAATGCGTTTGTATTAGAATATATAGTCTTTGAAAAAGGGGGTTTCTATGGAATCAAAGATGAAAACGGCGAAGTTTCTGTACCTGCAGTGTACGAGTATCTTGGATGGTCAGGGGAACAGTCTGGCCTCCGCTCTGGAGTAATTGGCTACAAACAAGGAAATCAATGGGGGTTAATTACCGCAAAAAATAAGGTAATAACTGAACCGAAGTACTATTCTATCACTCCATTTAAAGAGAATACTTTTAAAGCGGCCATTAAAGGGAAATTCAGTAATCAGCTTTTTTTTGGTATTCTGAATAGAAACGGTAAGACTTCTGTCGGCTTTGATTATTTTTCGATTTCTAAAATGGAGCCTCATTTATTAGTCTCTAAATACAAGAATAATAAGGAGCATTTTGGAGTCATCTCTCATGCTAGTGAAAGGCTAGTATCTCTTAACTATCAAGAGATTCTTCATGAATGGAAATTTTTACTTGCCAGAACCTTTGAAGGGAAAACGGATGTTTTTAACATGAACGGAAGGCTTATCTGCTCTTCTTTAGATTCAATTAGAAGAACAGAAGAAGGTTGGATTGTTTTGCGAAACGGATACACCGGTTTTATCAGTTTAAAAGGAAATATTACCTATGATCTGATTTACAAAGACATTAAGATTGATAAAGGAGTTATTTCGCCTGTTTCTTTCGCTAGATGGGGTATTTATGAGGATACTAGCCTTGTTGTTGAGATTGATGCAGATTCTATTTGTTATGATCGGGGGGATCGTTGGCAAGTTTATCTCAATGGAGTGCATTACACCGCATTATTGGATTCTACTTTTCATATCTATAATGCCTCACTTATGAATGTGACGGACAATCATTATTTATTAAAGGATGTAAGTACTCAAAAGTGGTTTGCAATGAATACGCTTGGTAATAAGTTTCTCGAACATTGCGATTCCATATATGCTACAAACTTTGTATTATGGGGAAAGAAAAACAATACATGGGAAGCATATAATGAAAATGGAAAGCAAAAAAATCGATTTTCATATCAATCGATTCGAAGTGGAGTAGAAGGTCAATTTATTTCGAAGGTAAACGATTATTTGGGGATCATAGATTCAATCGGAGCAGGAATAACCCATTTTAAGTATGATGAAATTGTATCGGATACAGAATTTTATAAGGTGAAGTACTTAGGAAAATGGGGAATTATGAATCAAAAGGGACGTTGGATAATGCCTTCAGAGTTTTCAGAAGTATTTGTTCGAAACAAGCTATTTATAGGAAGAAAAGGAGAAGGATACACCTATTACGGGCTTGATGGAGTTATAGTGAAAAACACCTATCGACCTCTTACTAAAAAGGGAAGTAGATTACTTGTCCAGGATGAAGAAGGATTAATTGGATTACTCGATGAATCTGGTGATATGGTGGTTTACCCTACTTATGATGCGATTCATTATTGGGATGGGCTCTATGAACTTGTTGACGGAAATACGGCTGCTCTTATAGATTCACAAGGAACGATGGTTTTTGGGCCGGAAGAGGAAATTCAAAAAGTAGGAGGAATAGGAGAAGGATATCTACTCATTAAGAAAAACGATCGTTGGGGATTTTTAGACCTTCAAGGAAGACTCCGAATTAGCAATCGATACAGGGACGCCCGACCATTCTCTGAGGGTTTGGCCGCTGTGAAACTTAGAGAAAAGTGGGGATTTATTAATAAACACGAATCGTTGGTCATTCAACCATATTATGAAGAAGTTACAGATTTTAAGGATGGTTTGAGCATCGTTTCATTAAGAGGTCAATTTGGTTTGATCAATGCTAAAGGAAATGAAATAGTAACGCCTTCCTGGAAAAAAATTAAAAGGCTTTCCACTGGAAATTATTTGGTAAGGAATAATGATGATAAAGTGGGTCTTATTTCATCTTCCGGTACTTTTCTTCTAAGACCCTCTTTTGATAATCTTGAAGACATGGGAGAAAAGGTGATTATATCACAAATGAATAAAAAGGGTATATTTGATTATTCTGGGAATCAACTTTTCAGAACTACTTACAGAGAAATCAAAGTTTTTGACAAGATCACACTTTTACAATATTAGATTGCCAACGCTTTTGAGATAAATATGGATGAAGTTCTGTATCAAGCAAAGCAGCAAATAGGTTTGATTAGTAGAAGAATTCAGTTTTGCAAAGGATTCTACTAATTAGTGTCTCTAAGAAAAGGATAAAAAATGGTTATTTACCATGAGGGAGCCGAATGTATGTTGTTGTTAGACTTGAATCTAAATCAAGAAAAAAGTTGATCATGCCATTTTCATAGATTTTGGTCGCCTAAAAAAGTGTAGGGTTCATTCCCGGAGGGGTTTTTCTATGAAATTGGCCATTTCGTTCGGCTAGATTCATCGCTCTTTTGACTATTTTCAAGGTTGATTTTTCAGATTTTGTGTGGGAGAAGCCCGTTCATTTTTTCTTTAATAATGGGTGAAATTTGAAGGTATTTTATTC
>JBCCLN010000154.1:0-9358 GCA_039026865.1 Bacteroidota bacterium
CAAAATTTCAAAAGCCTCATTTACGACCAGTAAACTACGTTTTTGAAATTCTGAAAGCCTCGATTTGAGCCAAAAATCCAGTTTTGCAAAGGATTCTAACAAACGTATTTCGGCGTTGAGTCTACTTATCTCTTCTTGTAGCTCTGCGATAAAGTGCAGTAACTTACTCACCAGTGGCAAGTTCAACTCCTCGGAGGATAAGTCTTTTAAATGAGGGGGTAACTTCATATACGCTCAAAGAGCAGAATAAATAATTTTTGGTTACCTCTAATTATTAGAAGTTACCAAAAATTTTGATCTATCATTGATAATCAAGATATTTATTTTTATTAATCGAGTATCATTCACGGTGAAAAGTTCACGTATTAATGTAAAACGGCTCGATTTTTTAGAAAAACACACACATTTATGAGATTTAGGGTATCTCTTAGTTGGGATACTTTTCTGCAAAGGTATTTGTGAATTATTCAAATGCGATTGCCCTGTAGTTAGCCATAATTAAAGATGCCTCGTACCATTTTTGAAAATATCGTAATTCAACATTTTAAGGAAGTACATTCCATAACTTTTTGTCAATATACATCTATCCGATTTTTTGAAATACTTTATATCGAAAAAGGCACAGGAACCATCATAATCAATAATCATAAGGTAAAGTATAATGATAACCAGATTTATATTTTGATTCCTGACGATCAATATAACATTGAAATTGAAACACCAACTACAGTTTTTGCTGTAAAATTTCTGAATAGTTTTTTCAATAATTCCTTATTGGATGAGCATAATTCACGACGTAAATTATGGTTTAAAAAAATAGAAACTATTTTACATAGTGCTGATAGAACTTCATTCTTACATATTCAATCTAAAACAGACGATAGTAGTATACATGCATTATTTAAGGTGTTGTGTAATGAATACAATAATGAAGATTTAAGAAATGAAGCGGTATTAAAACCTACTTTGTACGCTATTTTGCATATTATTTCAAGAAATGTAAGTTTTATTTCCTCTGAAGTATCTAGCTCTAAAGTTCAAGATATTATAAACTATATCCACTATAATATTCATGATACCGAAAGATTATCAAAAAAGACATTAGCAAATCAATTTCATATTTCAGAAAATTATGTGGGCCAATACTTTAAAAATAAAATGAATATTGGACTTAAAAGATATATCATTAATTACAAGTTAAAACTAGCTGAAACAAGACTAAAGTATACAGATTTAACCGTTACTGAAATTGCTCAAGAATTAGGTTTTACGGATAGTAGCCATTTAGATAAAACATTTCTTTCTTACAAAGGGGTGGCTGCAAAAGCATATAAGGCAAGCTTAAAAATAGCAAAATAGCACAATCAAGCTATTCCTCTTTTTTTACTAAAACCTCTTTTTTTCTTACCAAACCATAGGTATGCTCTTGAAATAACTTTGTACTGTAAAGTTTAACCCGAAGAATTCGGGTGTTATTCATTGAGATGATGTAACGCGTTGAATATGAGGTAATTGATTTTGAATGAGAGGACAAAATCGTTCCCCAAATTTGAGGAATTAAAAATCATTCAGTATGAATACAAAACTACTGTAAATCAATTACTTGAATCAACCCGCCACTAGTTGTGGTGAATAGTGCGGGTTAATAGACATCGGTTATGAAAAAATCACAAGGCGTATTTGAAAGCTATAGAGACATTAAATCTGTCAAACGTATGGGAGTATTATATAGATGATGCAATATTCATCACACCAGGTAATACTCATAAAGGACGGGAAGAAATATTCTGTTTTTATGAAGCTTTCCTTCCAAAATTTGAAGATTTTCATTTATTGAATGCATTGCAAAACAATCAAACAAGAAACCCACAATGATGAAGTCTATTTTCTTTGGAATGGTAAAAATGAACATATCGATGTTCAATTAGCAACTGATACTCATATCACTGAAAACGAAAAATAAAAACAACACACATTCACAGGAATCACTAATTAAATAAAAATTTAAATCATGGATTATAAAAATTTCCAAACATTCACAGCAGAACAAAAAGGAGGAATCCTTTACGTAACAATTAATTTTGGACCAGTTAATGTTCAAGGTCAAGAAATGTTGGCAGACTTAAGTAGCCTTTGTTTACGCTTAGAGCGTGACAGAAGTGTAAAAGTAGTCGTGTTTCAATCCTCAAATGATGGGTACTGGGTGTGCCATTACGACACAAACTTATTGAGAGATATGTCTCAAGAAGCTGTCTCAAGAAACGAAGTAAAATTACTGGACTTACAAGCCGTTTTAGAGCGTTTAAGCAATGTGCCACAAGCAACCATTGCTAAGATTGAAGGCTTCGCAAGAGGTGGTGGACACGAAATGGCATTAGCTTTAGATATGCGATTTGCCGCAAGAGGAAAAGCTAAATTTATGCAAATGGAAGTAGGAATGGGGATCTTACCATGTGGTGGTGGAGCATCTCGTATGGCTAGACAAACAGGACTTGGAAAAGCTTTAGAAATCATTCTAGGAGCAAGAGATTGGGATGCAGACGAAGCTGAAAAATTTGGAACCGTAAACAAAGCCTTAAATGCTGACGAGATTGGACCTTATGTAGATGCATTAGCAGAGCGTATTGCTAAATTCCCCGCAGAAGCTATTGAGGCTTGTAAACGTGCTGTTTATGATTCAATTGACTTGCCAATAGCAGAAGCTTTAATTGAGGAAGCTTACCAATTGTACCAAGCAACCAGCAAAACACCAGCAATTAAGCGTTTTACTGTAGCTGACGAAAATGGAGCTCAATTCGATCACGATAATCAAAAGAATTGGGAAAATATGTTAATGGATATTCAAGAAATCAATTAATTAATAGAATCCTTTGCAAAACTGGATTTTTGGTTCAGACTGAGGCTTTCGGAATTTCAAAAACGTAGTTTACTGGTCGTAAATGAGGCTTTTGAAAGTTTGAGTAACGAAGAGTTGGGCTAAAAGGGGTTTTCAAAGGATTCTAAAAGTGACAATCTATATCAGCGACTGCCGGGGCGTTTAGGCCTCTTATCAAGTGCTTCCTGAGCTTGCCGCTAGGCTCTTGGAGCTTACCAGATGTTCTTTTCAGAAATTCTCCTGATGTTTGGATGAATAGAAAATGAAACGATGGTTTTATTACGTTTTCATTAGAATCTCTCAAATAGATTCAACGACTTATTTTACACCGAAATCTCGAAAAATGAGATCTATAGGCTAGAAACATCGTTTTCTTTCAAGAGATACTCTTTTCTTAAAGACATTACCTAATGCAGATCCTGAATTTTGAAGAGCAGGAAATGCTTCCGTCATTATTGACAAAGTTTTAAGCTCATACTCTAGTCTGGATTTACCAGGTGTAACAAAGAGCCATCTTAAATTAACGTCAGTTTCTAGCTTTTGTACAATGCTTATATGAACAATGCTTTTCCGTTTGCAGTCGTAAGTTTTGTATAGATAGTCTTCTACTAGTATAAATTAATGAAAAACTGATATCATAAAGAAGCACTAGAAAGAGAAGATATCAAAATAGGACCTGAGGTTTTGATTAGTTCAAAAATAGTATCAAAGACCAAAAGGATTAATTCGTATAAATTGTAAAAATATCGTATCAAAATTGCCAACTTATCTAATGCTTATCATAAACTTCAAAAATTGCCACGTTGGGTTAAAGCCTTGATTTGAACTAAAATTAAGTTTTGCAAAGGATTCCAATAATCCCAAAGTTTTTGAAACTATCCTATCGCTAAAACGTCTTTGGTTAGGATTATTTAATTTCGCACCTTAAATATCAACATTGAGAAAGCTACTACTGCTGATAGCAGTGCTCCCATTTTTAAGTTTCACACAAGAAAAGTTTACGCTTAGTGGCTATGTAAAAGATGCATCCAATGGAGAGTCGCTCATTGGGGCAACGGTACTTATCCAAGAGTTAGGTTCTGGTAACATTACCAATTTGTATGGATTCTATTCTATAACACTGCCACCGGGAGATTATACAGTAGAGTTTCGATATATCGGATTTGTTAAACAAGTCAAAGAGATCGCTCTTACTGAAAATATTCAGATAAACATGGAGTTGAGCGAAGAACAAACCCGGCTTCAAGAAGTGGTAGTGACAGGAACTCCTGAAGATCAAAATGTCTCCTCCACTGAGATGAGTGTAGCAGAGCTAGACATTAAAACAGTGAGCAAGTTACCTGTTTTTGCAGGCGAGATAGATATCATTAAAAGCATTCAACTTTTACCAGGAGTCTCTTCTGTAGGAGAGGGCTCCTCAGGTTTTAATGTAAGAGGAGGAGGTGTTGGACAAAACCTGATTCTTTTAGATGAAGCGCCAGTTTACCAAAGTTCTCATCTGTTTGGCTTTTTCTCAGTGTTCAATCCCGATGCGGTAAAGGATGTAAAACTTTATAAAGGAGGTATTCCTTCTAAATATGGTGGAAGGCTTGCATCCATACTTGATATAAGAATGAAAGAAGGAAATGCGAAAGAATACGATGTATCGGGTGGGATCGGCACCATCTTCAGCCGATTAACGGTGGAAGGACCAATAAAAAAAGATAAAGCCTCATTCATATTAGCAGGTAGGCGCTCCTATGCAGATGTCCCGATTCGCCTCTTTACTAACGTATTAAGCGACGGCGCTGCGCTTTATTTTTATGACCTCACAGCAAAAACCAATTATGATATCGATAAAAAAAATAAGGTGTTCATTTCCGGTTATTTTGGGAGAGATGTTTTTCAATTTGACAGTCAACAAGGATTTAACTGGGGAAATCAAACAGCTTCTGTGAGATGGAACCATTTATTCAACAATCGTTTTTTTAGCAATTTCACCGCTTTTTATAGTAATTATGATTATGCTTTTGAATTTGGAACTACTGAAAATGATCAATTTGACTGGGACTCTAACATTAAAACAGTGAACTTCAAACCGACATTCTCCTATTTTTTAGATCAAGACAATGAACTTACGTTTGGAGGCGAATTTCTTTACTACAATTTTGCTCCTGCAAATGCTGTAGGCTTCACCTCAGGAGAAGAAATAGACCTTACTTTAGACAAGAAAGATGCTTTAGAGTTAAGTGCTTATATTTCCAACGATCAAAAATTTGGAGACAAGTGGCAGTTGCATTACGGTCTGCGATATTCCCACTTCATCAATTTGGGCCCGGGGAATAGATTCATTTTCGGCGATACAATAGCAGGTTTTAGGAAGCCTGTTATTGACACTGTAGAGGTAGGCTCGGGAAAGGCTATTGCTGACTATGGCAATATTGAACCCCGTATCTCAATTAAATATCAGCTTAATAAAAACTCATCGATAAAAGCAAGCTACAACAGGATGAACCAATACATTCATTTGATTTCTAATACTGTAGCGGCGACACCTATTGATGTATGGCAGCCAAGTACAAACAACATCAAACCGCAGCAAGGTGACCAGTGGGCACTGGGTTATTTTAGAAATTTCGCTGGCAATACAATTGAAGCATCCATTGAGACCTACTATAAAAGGACACGAAATCAATTAGACTACATAGATGGCGCAGACCTGTTTATTAATGATTTGCTAGAAGCAGATGTGCTTTCGGGTGATGGACGAGCCTATGGACTAGAATTGTATGTAAAGAAAAAAACGGGCAGGGTGAATGGATGGGTTAGCTATACGCTGGGTAGATCAGAATTGAAAATTGATGGGATCAACTATGAATTGAATGACCCTCAGAGAAAAGGTAGATGGTACCCTACTCGTTTTGATCAGACACATAACTTGAAAGTGGTTTCAAACTATCAACTGAACGAACGAAAAAGCCTCTCTGCGGTTTTCAGCTACATTACGGGAACGCCTACGACTTACGCATCTGACCGCATTAATGTAGCGGGTTATGTGATTCCAATTAGCGATGGAAGGAATAATGTTCGGATTCCGGATTATTATCGGCTAGATGCTTCCTATACTATAGACTATACCCGAATCAACAGGAAGGGTAAAAAGAGATATAGCAGCTTAGTATTTTCGGTCTATAACTTGCTAAACCGAAGAAATGCTTTTTCCATCAACTTTGCTCAAGAAGATGACAGGATAGGGTATATCCGAGTAAACAATCTGAATATCCCAAATGAAGAAGTGGTTACTGCTGCCAATGAAACCTCTATTCTTTTTTTTATTCTTCCATCGGTAACCTATAATTTTAAATTCTGATGAAAAGCAACCTGCTATACCTTCTCTTTACTGTCATTTTCTTTAGTTCATGCGAAACAGAAGTGAATCCGGATCTAGATGCTTCGCTGGAGGTACTGGTAATTGATGCCTGGTTGACCGACAATGATTCAATTCAACATATAAACATAACCAGATCACAGCCTTATTTTGAGACTGATCCACCTACAAAAGTTCCAGGTGCTTTAGTCACTGTAACAGATCTGACGGATAATGTGGTCTATGTTTTCAATGAAGAAACTGAAAGGTATACATGGAAAAGTATGGATGGTAGCACTTTTGGAGCAATTGGGCATGAGTATGAACTCAACGTACAGCTGGATAACGACAGCTATACGGCTATAACTACTCTTAATGAAGTTCCTCCTATTGATAGCATTCGGTTTAGATTAGAAGAAGGCAATGCATTCTTTGACGACTTAATCTTTGCGGAGTTCTTTGCTACGGATCTAGAGGGCATCAATAATACTTATTGGATCAAAGCGTGGAAAAACGGTCGGTTCCTTGGTAAACCGGAAGAGATCAACATTGCCTACGATGCGGCATTTTCAGTAGATACTGATAATGATGGGGTGCAGTTTATCCAACCTATCCGTGATCTGATCAGTCCCATTGAAGAAGACGATGATGGAGACATATTATCTCCATACAACTTACCACAGAACCTACAAGTAGAAGGAAATGTCATTTTCAATGATGATGGATCCGTTTACGGTAGAATAGAGAACAATACCATCTTTTTTGAAAACGCTGACGTGCCGGAAGACTTTGAATCGGTTTCTCTTGACGATGATCAATACCAACTTCAAGGGAACACGCTATCCATCAAGGGCGATTCCGTGTACGTGGAAATTCATTCTATCTCTAATGAAGCCTATTTTTTTATGGAACAGGTCATTATCGAAACGGATCGTGAAGGTGGTTTTGCAGCCCTATTTGCTACTCCTTTAGCTAATGTCTCAACAAACATCTCCCCGGATGATCCATCCAAACCTGTCGCGGGTTTCTTTAATATTGCTTCTGTTTCAAGTGATGGCGCTCGGTTAAACCGAGAAGATCAAGTTCGTATATTAGAATAGGATTATCTTTTTGCTACTTTAACTTTTAGTGTTTTGTGCTTTATTTCAGTTTATAGAAAAGTACTTTGGTCAATTTATGTGGCTTATCACCAATTCTTTATTCCGAAAAGACATATCCCTTCTTGAGTTAGATAAATTAACCCGCATTACTCACCACAAATAATGGCAAGTTGATTCAAGTAATTGTTTTACAGCAGTTTAATATTCGTAATGAATGATTTTTGATTCCTCAAATTTGGGAAACGATGTTATCCCTCATTCAAAATCAATTGCCTCATATTCAACGTGTTACATCATCTCAATGAATAACGCCCGAATTTCAAGACATTGCACCGCTTATATGGCTATACGACATAAAATAGCTAACTAAAAGTGTATTTGTAAGTTTTGATTTTCAAATAATTGCATTTTATTTAGATAATTTTCCTAATCTGGAAGATGCCGCTTAGAACTACATCGCTTAAGCGAGCGGCTGTATCATCAATATTGCAAGAAATACTAAAGATTTAAAAAATCAACACTTACCTGTACTTACCTTGGAAGAATTATTAGCAATCCAAGAATTGTAAAACGAATTGTAAAGTATGAACATACCCAAAGTAAAGCACTACATCGCAGGTCAATGGATAGAAGGCACAGGAAGTGGAGAAGTCCTTCATCATGCGATAACCGGCGAACCTATAGCTACCCATACTATAGAAGGGATTGATTTTAAAGATGCCTACAATCATGCAAGAAAGATAGGCAATCCGGCTTTGCGAAAAATGACTTTTCAGGAACGTGGATTAATGCTAAAAGCCCTTGCTTTTCACCTGCTTGAAAATAAGGAGAAGTTTTATAAAGTAAGCAAAGCGACCGGAGCTACACGAATGGATAGCTGGATAGACATTGAGGGTGGAATCGGAAACGTTTTTTCGAATGCATCATTGAGAAAACAATTTCCAGACCTACCTTACCACGTAGATGGAGAAACAATAGGCCTCTCTAAAGAAGGGTCATTTATCGGGCATCACATCATGGTTCCGAAAGAAGGTGTTGCCGTTCATATTAACGCATTCAACTTCCCTATTTGGGGAATGCTTGAAAAAGCAGCAGTTAATTGGCTGGCAGGAATGCCCTGCATCATTAAACCTGCCGAGCAAACCTGTTATTTGACGGAGGCGATGGTCAAAGAAATTATTGATTCCGGGATGCTTCCCGAGGGATCGCTACAGCTAGTTTCAGGCTACGGAAACGGCATCTTAGATCATATAGACATGAACGATGTGGTCACCTTTACCGGCTCTTTCGAGACGGGGAAAAAATTAAAAGCTTTGCCACAGATTATTGAAAATTCCGTTCCATTCAACCTTGAAGCCGATTCATTGAATTGCGCAGTGTTGGGAGAAGATGCGATTCCGGGAACACCAGAGTTCGATCTGTTCATAAAAGAAGTAAGAAAAGAGATTATAGTTAAATGCGGACAAAAATGCACGGCCATTAGAAGGATTATCGTCCCTGAAAGATTAGTGGAGGATGTTCAGATCGCTCTGGGAAAAGCGCTTAAAAGGACGACTATAGGTGATCCGGCTTTGGAAGGTGTTCGCATGGGAGCGCTTGCAGGAAAGGACCAGTTAGAAGAAGTGACGAAGCAAATAGCAGAATTGGCAAAGACCAACGAATTAGCCTATGGTTCATTAGAGAATATTGGAGAAGCGGTGGGCGCGGATTGGGAAAGAGGCGCCTTCATTTCTCCAAAACTTTTTATCAACCAAAATCCCTTAGGATCAGAGGACGTCCACAACATTGAAGCATTTGGCCCCGTTAGCACAATTCTTCCTTACCAAACCCTCGACGAAGCGATAGAAATCTCCAAAAGAGGAAAAGGTTCGCTAGTATCTTCTATCACTACAGCAGACGATAAAATTGCCAGAGAATTTACGATTGGAGCAGCGACTCATCATGGAAGAATCCTCATCCTAAATGAAGCGTGTTCTAAAGAATCAACCGGTCATGGTTCTCCACTGCCTATGCTCGTCCATGGAGGTCCAGGCCGTG
>JBCCLN010000155.1:0-9347 GCA_039026865.1 Bacteroidota bacterium
CATAATTACTGTTGTAGCACATTCAATCGTCTTGGTTTTATCTTCAAAAGAAGCCATACAATTGAAAAGGTTAAGACTGAGAATGCTCCAAAAAATAAGAAATCGGCGAGTTCCAATGGAAGATATTTCACATGTTGAGGATTAAGTCTTCGATTAAACACATCGCTTAGAAGTATATACGAGGAATAAAGGAAATATGAGCAGATTGATACTGTGATTATTAGCCATAAAATCCATTTATTTAGAATTATTTGTATTAAAAGGAGGCATGAGGGGATTAGGAATAGTGTTAAATAGGATATGCCAAAATAGCTTTGAGAGCTCCAAAGTCCACTTCTAATTACATTCCAAAACATCAGAATCCACAAAACCAGTCCTAAGCTATAGATCACTCTTTGAGTTTGACGGCTTCCTAAAAGTGTACTTATTTTCTTCATTGACTTTTGGTGAATATGCTCCACAATGCCCCCTGTTAAGACGATTAATATTTCTGTGAATTTATTGATAAAAATGGGTAATACTGAGTTTTTCTCATTCGTATTACCCTGTGTTGAGCGTTGTGAAAGGAGGTTTTGGTGGGTAGACGCCGGCGTTCATTTAGAATGGTTTTCCAACAACTTTAAGTGAATATGGCGAATGGGTTCTAAATGTTTAAATGCCCGGTCAATACGTTTGCATTCAAATCTCAATACCGTTGAGTTCTTAAATGCTTTTGGCCATCCGAGATGATGGGGTTCACTTACCCATTTGAAGGTGCCAATTCGTTCTGACAGTTCCTTCATAAGCCGTTCCATCTCTTCGGTTATTTCGATGCTAGACTTTAAACATGGGCTTCTCAAAAGACGACTTTTGACAATAATAGAAAGCTGCCCGTTTGTTCGCGAGTAAACCCTTAGAATGCTTCCGTGATCTTCTATTGGTTTCGAGTGCCTCAGTTCATAAAAGACTTTTGAATCCTCGTTAAGTTGATATGTTGTTACCTGTCCGCCTGCGAAGGTTGTGTCAAATTCCTCTGTTCGCATACCATGGGCTTTGGTAAAGGCGTATATGTTCTCATGTAGTTTTCTCCAATCCAATCTGTGTTCAGTGGAATAGTATGTGACGCCAAGCTAAAATCCGTAGGCTAGACATATGTAAATATTGGTAAAGTATTCTACCCAACAAACCTTGGCAAATACCTTAGTAAGCCTATGGATTTTAGCATCTGTTAGGTTTTTGTGCATTTTTCTACGTACTGTTTCTACGTTCATGTTAGTTCGTCTGGTGCGGTGGAGCAGCCATACTCTTTGGCAGGTTTTGGGTTGGAGGGTTGATTGTGTGACCTGCCAATGTGTATGGCTCATCACTGCTCCCGAGGAATGATAACTTTGAATTGTTCACCTTCTACATCATTGATCAGCTCAATATTCGGTTGTTCCGATAGTGCTCTGCTGATGCCTGACCCCAATCCACTATATGGCATTGTGTGTGATCCGAATGCTGCAATTTGATTATTTCTAATAACAGGGTTCCCATACTTAATCTCTTCAACTGTCAGACTGTTTGGCAATGATCCGGGGCTAATTATCTCAACTCTATCATCAAAAACAAACAGCCTTATCGGTGAATTCTTTAGGTAATCTCTATGAATCAAGGCGTTCTGAAATAATTCAGTGAGTGCAATTTCTGAGATTTCCAGTTTGCCTCTAGAATTGAACTCTTCTTCCTTTTGAGTTGCTTTGAGGTTTGATTTAAAAAAGCTCATCCCTTGTTTGAAGAGTTCTGGTAGAGTTCCCCTGAAGTCTTCGGGCTTACTTCTGTATTGATTGCCGGAAATGGCGTTTCCAAAAAAAGAGACCGCTTTAACTGTATAGGTTGGTTTAAAAGATTGAGGATCTGTTGCAAAATAAAGAAGACCCGCGATAGTCACTTTGTCATTTCTCAATACTTTTTTTGCCTTAAGAGCTTGTTGATAAGTCAGCCCTCTTTCTTGAAAAGAAGTCTTAAATTCTGCGGTAAAATACTCTTCAAATACTTTTCTGTTGACATCATCAATGGAAGTCTCATATACTTCCATTTCATCAGCCAAAAGGTTCCCACTTTTCTGGAACAACCTCAGAATTTCTGCATTTTCAGTAACTCTTCGCTTGTCTGAACCTTGTTTGACCCAAATGGATGAGCGGTTATCCTTGTATGGTTTATTTATGCCTTCTGAAACATGAATAATCAGGACTTTCCTATTATCACCATTCTCAACAGTCACTATTTCGGTAGAAACATAAATGGAGGGATTAATCAGATCAGTTGCGATATTCCCTATCCTGAGGTTATAGTCTCTAATTTCTTCATTAGTTAAGCCTTTAATCTCGCCTGTCTTGTCCTCCACACCAAGCAACAACATGCCGCCTATGGAGTTACTAAAAGCAATCATCTCAGCAGCAATACCCTCTTGGTTAGTCCATTTTTCTTTGAATTGAACCTTACTAGTTTCACCTGAGCCTACTATATCCAATAATTCTAATGCATCCATTACTCTTTCACATTCCAAATGTTATAAATCTGTTTTCTAAGATTGAACGCCCGGGTTCCTCCCTCCATCACATCAACAATTCTTTTTTGAATTTGATGATCGTCAATTGTCCCGATTTGCAAGTCAATCTCTTCGTTTTCAATATAATCGCAGGCAATAACCTTTTCACTATCACCCAGTACCGGTATATTGGCATTGTGTGTTGCAAAAACGAATTGCATTTCACCCTTGAGATTCCTGATCTCCTGAATTACATCTCGGTAAATGGTTTGATTATCTAAATCATCCTCTGGTTGGTCTATAATTAGCACATCATTTTCCTTTTGTGCCAGTAAAAACAGAATCAATGCCGAAGCACGTTGACCCAAGGAATGATCCTTTAAAGGCTTACCATTGTATTTGATGGTAACCTCATTTTCAACTTTATAGGTGAGTAGTTCGGGTAAATGTTCATTAAACCTTCGTTGGAAATCAACAAATTGATTTTGGTTCAATAGTTCATCCAAGGGAGATGGGTTTCTATAAATTTCAACAAAATCGGCATATTTATTACTGATATCGGGATAGGTTGTTTTGAAGATATTGGCCCCTTTTGAAATCTGTTTAAGTTTATCAATGAATTTATCTCTATTACCTTTGAACTTGATTTCAATGGTTAGTTTAGTTTCTGCGCTATTGATTTTATTCACTTCCGCTTCCAACTGGCGATATTCTTTAAGCCAAAGATCATTTAGCTCCGTAAGCCTTTGATTAAGTGTTTCATTCAATATTTTCTTTTTAGCCTCAGACTTTTCCACTTCCTTCAGCTTCATCTTGGCAGTTTGAATTTGCCTGTTGAGATTTAAGAAATTATCAGGGCTTAATGTAGGTAAATTGATCTCTCTCTTAATCTTTGCAAATTCTTCCTTTAGACTCTCCTCTTTCTTATGAATTTTGGAAAGTACCGCTCGGAAACGTTCATATATTTTGGTTGTGTCAACCGAAATTTCAGAAAGCTTTTGGGTTTGCTGAATAAACTCCTTGATAAGTTGATTGGCCAAATCATATTCCTCTTTAGTGAGTTCCGAACCTTTTAGCTCAGATTCAAAAGTGAGTGACTGACTTGCCAACTCTTGTAGGTTGTTCGCAAAGAATTCTAATTTTGCTTCGTACTGCTTCAAACGACCTTTATCACTTTCAAACTCTGTTTGCTGTTTGAGTTTTTGTTCTACTCCCTGTTCTGCATAAGTCTTTAGTTTGTGCTCATTATCAATGATTGTTTTTTCCGCAGATGTCTTTACTTCAGCCAAATCCTTCAACTTATTGATTTCAAGGATTGTGTGCTCAATCTCATTTTGCTTACTTTTTATTTCTGCTTTTATAGATTTAAGCTTGCTCCCTATTAAACGATGGATAAGGTCAGCCTCAAAATCAGACTCTTTATTGGAAAGGTCTTTCTGACCAAAGTAAACAGGTCTTTTAAAGAAAGCATCTATTGAAATGTTGTGTTGTAAAACCTCATTTTTATAAATGTTCTCTTTCTGTCCATATATCTTTTCAATCCGATATTCCTCTTCGTGTTCATTAACCAGATAAAGAATGATTTTACCCCCAGATCTAATTACATGTTCGACTAGGCCATTTTTATATTGGTAGTCAGAAGTCTGACTGTTTAAAGAGATTCCAAGTGTATACCTGAGAATTTCAAGGATAGATGATTTCCCACTGCCACGGATACCAATGAAATTGTTGAGTTCTGGTGAAAAACTGATGGATTTACCATCTAAAAGTCCACCTTCAAAGACAATTGATTTTATGTAAGAATTTTTAACCTCAGGCTTTTCTTTCGGGCGGACTCTGTATTCGTGATCGGTCAATGCATATTTTAGAGCCTCAAAGCTGAAATCACCTACTTTGAGATACACTTTATGCGTTCCTGTTCCAATTCCTGGAATTCCAGCTTGGGCATGATCAGATCCATGAATACAGGCCAATTTCTTTCCAACAAGCTCTGTCAGCTTTTTATAATTTTCTATATTTCCACTTTTCTGAATACCTAAAACTTTTCCAAAAGAATCACTTTTAACGAAAGCCTCAAGGGTTCTCCCTTTTAATACCTTAAATAGGCCATTTGTATCATCAACATGTGCCAATAATAAAAAATAGCCTTTGTTTAATTCTTCAAGCTCTTGAACGGCCTTTTCTAAATTGAACCTTGAGTTAGGATACCCACCTTTGGCCTTATCCGGATGTGGAATGCCTAAAAAAGCACTTTGCAAAAAAGCATTAATATGATCGATCTCACCTTTATACCATTCTTCATCAAATACAATGAGAATGTGGATTCCTTCAGCTAAAGAAAATTCGATCCCAGGAAATAGTCCAATGCCTTTTTGGACTCCTTTGCTCTTTAATTTTATGAATTCTTCCCTATTGAATTTGTTGTGGTTAGTTATTACTCCAATTCTGGTATCTGTATTTACCATTTGATCAATATAGTCAGCAACAAAAGTAGGTTCATCAGGACTATTTGGAAATTCATCATCAGACTGGGTATGAAGATGAAAATCCGCTCTTAGCCAGGTGCTGCCATGTTCAAAAACATTTTTACTTTGTTCCATGACTCAACTCTTTTTGTACAATTTTTAAGGCGTTGAAAGCATCTTTTTCACCACGGACAATCTCTAGTACCTTTTCCGCAAGCCAGATTGATATTAGCTCACTTTCCGAACCATCCAGTATATCAGCAAGTCTTTTAACATGTTCTCTTTTACAGGACTTTTCCCCACGCTCTATTTTACTGATCATGGCGGTATCTATTTCCAGATGAGCTGCTACTTCTCTCAGCAGTAAGCCTTTTTGCTCTCTTAATTGACGTACATGTTGCCCTAAATTCATTAGTCAGAATAATTCTTGTCCTATTTGGTCAAATATAAGGTTTTTTGTTATGGTTTCATATCATTCGTTCTTCCAATTGATCCTTCCAAATCACGAATCCCTTTCTATCGTTTGAGTAATCATGCAGTACACGACTAAATTCGATGGGCTCTTGTTCCAGAAAGAACTGCCTGCCTTTGTTTCGTATAGTTTTGATATCCTTGTCAATTTCGCCAAGTTTATTCTTCAATGATCTGAGATCCTTATCGATATGCCAGATATAAGTAGCTTCTTCTGTGTCCAGCGTTTCGAGGACAAGATGATAGCATTCATTTCCAGTAATAAGAAACACGAAAGAGAATGGCGAGAGAACAAAACGCAATTTCAGAATATTCCTTTCGTGCCTGGATGCCAAGTATTCGAGTTGACGAAAATGTTTTACCTGTTGGTTTTTCAAAATGTCTTCCAAAAGCTCTTCTTCAGAATCGTATAGATCACTGAGACCTTCGGTTTTAGAAAGGCCAGTAAGCCCTTGATTTACATCCTCTGGCCTTTTCTTTGAAAGAAATCTTTTTTCAATGAATCGAAATTTTACGCTATCAATTACCTCTTTGTTGATTCGTAGCAGATCATCTGATGTAGCATTTTGTGCCACGAGTAGGTGATCTTGAAATTCTGCATGAATATGAATAGAGATAGTTTTTGAATTTAGAATTTTTGAGAAATAGGACTTCAAAACATCAAATTCCGGTCGGATATTCAAATGCTCTATTTCAAAATCTAACTCCATATTTATTTCCCGAATCATATATTTAAATGCCGCCAATCCATATTGAAAATCCAGTTCGGCAATTGATACTCGAATTTCCCTATCTATGATTAGGTCTTTAGGGCTGGGAGTTTGTTCCACAGAATCATCAAATAATGAGGCTTGTCTATCCAAATGGCGATAGTGAACGTTCCTTTTCAGAAAGAGCCTGTGCAGATAATCTATTTTGTGATCGTGGTAATCGTAGATAACTGGAGTGACTTCCGATCGCTGTACCCGACCTATGTATTGGATCAGTTTCCCTTTAAATGAAAACGGATAGACCAGAAATAGTCTTGTGGCATTCTGCAAATCAGTTCCTTCACCAAAGAATTGACCAGTTGTGATTAAAACCTGATAGTCACCATTTCTAAGTCTCTTCCATTTTGTATCACGCTCCTTTTGAGTATGATCTCCTGATAGCGTTACTGACTCGTAGTTCTGTTTCAGCAGTTGATTCAATGTCTCAATATGTTCCTTCCTTTCGGTAATGACTATACACTTTTGGCCGTTTTTTAACTCAGAAATTATGTCATTCAGGATCACTTTATTTCTGGCTGTGTCATGAACCAATACTTTTGAGAGTGTCTCGAATGCGTCAGTTTTCGGATTGAATGGAAACTCAATATCAGTGTTTCGAACAATGATTCTTGCCCTCTTGAAGGATTCAATCTCTGAGGGTTTAATTTCAGCAATGACTTCCCCTAAATAGACAAAAATCAACTTACCATCCGAGTACTTTCGGAATGGGGTGGCGGTTAAGCCATATTGATAGTAGGTTTTGAGCTTAGAAATTGTATTAGCGAATGTTTCAGCAGGGATGTGATGACATTCATCTACTACCAGAGTGCCAAAGTGATTAGTAATTTCAGGTTCATTTTGAATCTTCTTTGCCAGACTTTGGATCATGGCAACAGTGATTTGTTTGCCCACTTTTGATTTACCAGAACCTATCATTCCAATATCTGTCTTAGGGATATTCAGAAATGCTTGAATCCGCTCAACCCACTGATCAGCGAGTTGCTTCCGGTGCACCACAATGAGAGCAGGTTGTT
Source organism: Bacteroidota bacterium (assembly GCA_039026865.1). Taxonomy (GTDB): domain Bacteria; phylum Bacteroidota; class Bacteroidia; order Cytophagales; family Cyclobacteriaceae; genus Ekhidna. The sequence goes on from JBCCLN010000155.1 coordinate 7,229, forward strand.
GTTTCGCAGCGATGATCTTCAAACCAATGACGGTCTTACCGGAACCGGGAGGAGCTACGATGATGCCGAAATCCTTCTTCTGAGTGGCTTCAATCGCTGCATGTTGATGCGCTAGCGGATGAATGTTCGATTGGAAGATTGCGTCTTGCTTTTTCTTCCTCAAATCATCCAATTGATAATCAATCTTGTTCGATTTGAGGTGTTTTAGAAGTCTTCCGGTAAGCCCTCTTGGCATAATTACCTCAAATTCTTGATCTTCAATCAGCTTAAAATAGCGCTTGGTGTTCCATGTGTTCTTTCCTGATTTCTTCTTGATGAAAAATTCAGAATTGGCAATATTCAGTTCTTCCCTAAGAAAAGATATTACCTCGGGGTTTAGGGTACTTCTTTTCAGATGTAGTTGGTTGTCCAAATTGATTTCTAACTGGCCAGACAATGAGGCTGAAGAATCGTTTTTTAGTTTTGTTTTCTCTTGAATTTCATAAATAGAATCAAGTTCTGAGGCATCCACCTTTTTTACTTTGGTTAGAAACTCCCATTGATTTTCAAAAGGCTCATAGTTTTTGGGATCAATAAAACAACTGTTGCCTTTTCGTAGCGATTTACCGTGAAGAGGCAGGGCGATCAAGTTCCCAAGTCCTTTCCCCGAATGAAAATCTTGATTTGGAAATAGGCGATCAAAGCTGGAAGTTTTGTCAAAAACACTGAATATGCCTATTTCTTGAAGTAACTGAGTGATTACTTTTCTACTCCTTATTGCAGGATAGCTCTGATCAAAGAAAATCCAAACATGTGCACCATTACCAGATTGAGATCTTTCCAAATAGGCATCTATGTTATTTCTATTGCATTGCTGAAGGAATTTTAAACTTTCCTCTTTCCATTTTGATCCATCAAAATCGGCAGCAATAAACCAACTGGAATTATCTTCCAACAATGGATATCCTCCAATGTGTTGTTCTCCCAGAATGTGTTTGATAAGTTGAGAGTTATCTAGCTGTAGGTAAGTCTTCTCGGTGTAGTTGCCAAAAGTACCACCTTTCATTTTGTACAACTTGTACCTGTACGGATCAAAGTGATAGGCCGGGAAGTACCCCTTCTTGTTGCCTTTTTCCCACCGAATAGCAAATACATCTTCCCTTACTCTGAAAAGAGACTTGTAGAGTTCGAGTTGTTCGCCCGTGAGTTTGCCTGATTCCATATCCTGTAAGAAAGGTTTTTGTCTGCTTCCTTGCAAGTTATAAATGAGGTTAAGTGTTTTTGTCGGTAGCCGAAAAGAGGGGAGGGAAATTTTAGCTCTTTTGGTTTTTTCAGGGTTGGAGTGGCAGTGGCAAAAACCAAATGTGCTCAAATGTGCGGTGGGTGGTCTACGTCACGGCATGAAACCTAACGGTCTCGTGTATGATGTCGTAGCTGACGTCAGGAAGCTATACATTATACACAATGTTGGCATCTGTCTTTTCACTATTTATTTACGATCACTTTAACCTTATCACTTTCTTTGTTCGATTCAACAACTTCTACAGTAACATTCTTAAAGGTGTAGGTTTCTCCTTGTGCCAATGGGGCATCTTGAAGAAAATTAAATTCACTTTCAAAATTTGGCCTTACCTGAATTGGTCCACTACCTCCAGGTAATGATGTATTCACTACATAAACTAAAGCACCTTCTTTGGTTCTAACATCCACGCCAATTTTTCTTCTACTTTCTACAACTAATGCGGATGTGCTATCCAGTGGTACCATAATAGCTTTTGTACCACCAATTTTTTCAAGGGCTTCTAATTCCACTTCAGTCTCGCCAATTTCGTGACAGACAATTTGACTATCATCAATCCAACCAAGAACCCAACGCTCAAAAGCAAAAAATCCCGGGGCATTTCCAGCTTGAGTGCCCATTATTCCAAATGTCCCTACAGACCTGAGTTGATTCTCGCCTTCAAAATCATATAAGTCTGGTAAGCCAAAGGTGTGCCCTGTTTCATGTGCCAACCAAAGCCCGCCCCAATGGTTCAAATCATATCCTGAGGTTATACCAACTGATATACTTGCTCCCGGGGCCTTAATGTGCCAAGTAGAGTCAAGCGACTTAAATACAGGGCCTAAAGCTATAGCTTCA
>JBCCLN010000156.1:0-9280 GCA_039026865.1 Bacteroidota bacterium
ACGTTGGCTGATGAGTAAGATTCGAAAGAACATGAAAAATAAGCTCATGCCCATAAAAGATAAGTTCCTACTGAAAAAAAGGACCATTATTGAAACCGTCATTGATTTCCTCAAACACATCTTTGATCTCTGGCATACCAGTCACCGCGCTATTGACAACGCCTTCAACCATGCAATGGCTTGCTTAGCAGCTTATCAGTTCCTTGACAAAAAACCTTCCATCTCCATGAAAAATAAAAGAGAAATGGTACTTTCTTTAGTCAATTCGCCGAACTGACGTTAATATTACAAAATAGAGTATTGTTTCTTTTTCATTTAGCTAATGGAGTCCTTAAACCGAAAAATTCGGGTGCTATGCGGGTTAATTGTTCCGATTCCGGTTCTCCTATATGTGCATCCCTTTTTTTTATTTCTAGCGATCTTCATGAAACCTGAAAGGTACTTCCGTGCTTCGCTATGAATTCGACCTTTAGCCCCCGATAAATCTGTTATTCGTTTAGTTCATGAAAATAAGGTCTCTAAGCATACAACAGACTTTTTGCCACATTGAGCGTTAGATTATTTGCATACGCATAAAAATTTCTTATTCCTGATTTCCTTTTAGTATCTCTCTTAGTTCATTGAGCTTCAACAGCGCTTCCACGGGAGAAGTAGCATTTACATCAATTTTTCTAAGAATATCCAGTACTTTTTCCATTCTTGGGTCCGATTCAAATAATTTCATTTGATATTGCTGCATTGGCAATTCTACCAACTTCTCACGTTCACTTTCTGAGAGTTTTTCTTTCTCCAGATGCTTTAGAATCTCATTTGCACGCAATACAATTTCTGTAGGCATCCCTGCCATCTGAGCCACATGTATTCCAAAACTATGCTCACTTCCTCCAGGCATAAGCTTACGCATAAAAATCACCTTATTCTCCAATTCTTTAACTGAAACATTAAAATTCTTCACTCTTGGCAAATTACTTGCCAACTCATTCAATTCATGATAATGTGTTGCGAATAGTGTCTTCGCTCTGGATTTCGGATGATTATGCAAGTGCTCCACAATGGACCAGGCAATGGATATACCATCGTAAGTGCTTGTCCCTCTTCCAATCTCATCCATCAAAACCAATGATCGGTCACTTAAATTATTGAGGATACTTGCAGTCTCCGTCATTTCAACCATAAAGGTTGATTCACCTCTTGAAAGATTATCGGAAGCTCCTACACGAGTAAAAACCTTATCAACCAATCCAATTTTGGCGTATCCTGCCGAGACAAAAGACCCTATCTGAGCCATTAGCGTAATCAATGCAGTTTGACGGAGAAGCGCGGACTTACCGGCCATGTTTGGGCCGGTTATAATCAACACTTGTTGAGATTCATTGTCCAGATACACATCATTGCTGACATACTCATCTCCGTCCGGTAAGTGTTTTTCTATTACCGGATGGCGGCCTTCTTTAATATCAATAATAGTGTCTTCCGAAATGGAGGGTCTTTTATAATTATTAGCTTGGGCAAGTGCTGCAAAACAAGCCAGACAGTCGAGCTGTGCAATGACACGCGCATTTTGTTGGATAGCTTCTATATAGGCATGAGAAAACGTGATGATCTCCGAAAAAAGCCGCTGCTCAAGCTGTTGGATTTCGCCCTCTGCTTTTAGGATCTTTTCTTCATACTGTTTTAGTTCTTCCGTTATATAGCGCTCTGCATTGACTAACGTCTGTTTTCTGATCCATGCCTGTGGCACTTTTTCTTTATGCGCGTTAGAAACTTCCAGATAATAACCAAAGACTTTATTGTAGGCTATTTTCAAAGAGCTGATTCCTGTATTTTGAATTTCCCGATCTCTGATTTCTGCGAGATAATCTTTCCCGGAATTCGAGATATTTCTATACTCGTCTAATTCATCATCTACACCGGCAGCAATGACTCCACCTTGATGAAGCTGTATAGGTGCATCCTCCTTCAACTCATTAGAAAGTTTCTCAATAAGTTTTTCGCAAGGATTCAGCAAATCATAGAAAGTATCAAAAACATTCCGATTCTTCAAATGCTCCCTTATTGGCGGAACCTGTGATAAACTTTTCTTAAGCTGCAACAACTCACGAGGATTTACACGGCTTGTTGCAACCTTGCCTACCAAACGTTCCAGATCGCCGATACTTCCCAGATTAACATTGATTTTTTCAGATAGATTTTCATCATCATTAAACGCTTCAACCACATCCAGTCTTTGATCTATTTCATCCTTACTTTTCAGTGGCAATACCAGCCATTTTCTGAGCAATCTTCCACCCATAGGGGTCACTGTTTTATTTATTGTATCGAGTAGGGAAATACCATCGGGTTGTGAAGATTGAATCAATTCAAGGTTGCGTATGGAAAAGCGATCCAACCAAACGAATTTGTTTTCGTCAATTCTGGAAATGGACTTGATGTGATTGATTCTTTTATGTTCGGTCTCATCCAAATAATGCAGGATAGCTCCCGCGGTAAATATCCCGCTTGTCAATTCTTCAATGCCATATCCCTTCATGTTAGAAACTTTGAAATGATAAGTGAGCTTATCATAGGCATAATCTTTGTTGAAAATCCATTCTTCCAGCGCAAAAGATGAATAGTGATCTCCGAAGCGCTTTTGGTACCATTCACGCTGAATTTTTGGATAAAGGATTTCTGAGGGTTGAAATCCTCTAATTAATTTATCAACGTATTCCTCAGAACCAGAAGAGACCAGAAACTCCCCGGTGGATAAATCTAAAAAGGATACACCGCTCTCATTTTTATTTAAGTAAATGGAAGCCAGAAAATTATTCTTTCTTTGATCAAGCACATGGTCGTGGAGGGACAGACCAGGAGTAACTAACTCAGTTACTCCTCTTTTTACGATTCCTTTGACGGTTTTCGGATCCTCCAACTGGTCACAAATTGCTACACGGTATCCGGCCCTTACCAATTTTGGTAAGTAAGAATCCATGGCATGATGAGGGAATCCAGCGAGTGCGATCTCTGAAGCAGCTCCGTTGGCCCTTTTTGTAAGGACAATATCTAGGGTCTTGCTCGCTTTTATTGCGTCTTCTCCAAATGTTTCGTAAAAGTCTCCTACCCGAAAAAGCAACAACGCGCCAGGATATTTACTTTTTATCTGGTTATACTGTTTCATCAGCGGTGTTGCTTTACCTGCTTTGACTCCGGCCATAAGATTTGAAAGACTAATTTTGACTAATTACAATATTAGGAATTTACTAATGAGGAAACTAAAGAATGAAGAGCTGAACCGACTTTCGACTGAGGAATTCAGACGTGCAAAAAAGTTTCCAGTTGTATTGGTACTGGATGATATCCGGAGTGCAATGAACGTAGGTGCTGCTTTTAGAACCGCTGATGCTTTCGGTGTTGAAAAGGTCTATTTGTGCGGAATTACAGCAATCCCTCCTCATAGAGAGATAAACAAAACAGCATTAGGTGCTCAGGATGCGGTCAGCTGGGAATATGAAAAATCCATTAACCTGTGTTTGAAGCAGCTTAAGAAAGAGGGCTACCAATTAATCGCAGTGGAACAGGCAGATGAGAGCACTTCACTTTTTGACTTTCAGGTTCGTGAAGAAGAACAATATGCGTTCGTGTTCGGAAACGAAGTTTTTGGTGTGAATGATGATGTCGTTAAATATGCGGATATCGTACTTGAAATTCCTCAATATGGGACCAAACATTCATTGAATATCTCAGTATGTGTTGGAGTGATTTTGTGGGATCTTCTTTCTAAAAAAAAATAAGTGGTGTTAATAATTTCGATTTCGCAATCGATTTTGAAACACATCAACTTCTACAGATTCTTATTTTCAAGTATCTTTCGCCGTTCAACATACCAAACTCTGGTCTTAACCTAAGCTCCTCATCGCATATGAACGAAAACGTAAAATCATACAGCCTTTTTTCTGATATGGACATTCATCTATTCAAAGAAGGGAGGCATTACAGGTTATTTGAAAAGTTAGGTTCAAGATCTATTGAATTGAATGGTGAAAAAGGAACCTACTTTGCAGTGTGGGCTCCCAACGCAGAGGCCGTTAGTGTTATTGGAAACTTTAATTATTGGCAAAGAAATGATCATCCTTTGTATCCTAAATGGGACGAATCAGGAATATGGGAAGGTTTTGTTCCGGGAATAGGAGATAATGATCTATATAAGTACGCCATCAAAACGAAAAGTGGAGAGATCCTGGAAAAGTCTGATCTCTATAGCTTCTCCTGGGAAACTCCCCCAAAAACAGCAACAAGGGTTCACGGTTTAGACTACACCTGGAAAGATGAAAAGTGGATGAGCGAGCGGAAGCAAAAAAATTCGCTAGATGCTCCAATATCTGTTTACGAGGTGCATCTTGGATCCTGGAAGAGAAAGGGTGATTACGGGCAAGATTTTCTCAGCTACCAAGACCTGGTCAAAGAACTGGTTCCGTATGTTAAAGAGATGGAATATACTCATGTACAATTTCTTCCTATTATGGAGCATCCGTTCTATGGTTCATGGGGTTATCAGTGCCTGGGATACTTTGCTCCGACTTCGCGTTATGGTTCGCCGCAAGATTTTATGGCCTTAATAGATGCTCTTCATCAAGCCGATATAGGGGTTTTTTTGGATTGGGTTCCTAGTCATTTTCCTGAAGATAAACATGGAATCAGAAATTACGATGGAACTGCGCTCTATGAACATGAAGACCCCAGGCGGGGCTATCATCCGGATTGGACAAGTTTTATCTTTAATTACGGGAGAAAAGAAGTCCGATGCTTCTTAATAAGTAGCGCAATTTATTGGTTAGAAAAATATCATATAGATGGTTTAAGAGTAGATGCTGTAGCCAGCATGCTGTACCTCGATTATTCCAGAAAAGAAGGAGAATGGCTGCCCAACGAAGATGGAGGACGAGAAAATTATGAGGCGATAGGTTTTCTAAAGGAACTAAATGAGGAAGTGTACCGAAGCTTTCCGGATGTTCAAACTATCGCAGAAGAGTCCACCTCTTTCCCTATGGTTTCCAGACCAACGTTCTCGGGAGGACTAGGTTTTGGATTAAAATGGATGATGGGCTGGATGAACGACACACTTGTTTATTTCCGGAGAGATTCGATCCATAAAAAATTTCATCATTTCGAAATCTCTTTTAGCCTAAGCTATGCCTTTTCAGAAAATTTCATGCTACCATTATCACATGATGAGGTGGTACATGGTAAAGGATCTATCCTGGAAAGAATGCCTGGGGATATATGGCAGAAATTTGCAAATGCCAGGTTGTTATATGGATACATGTATACTCATCCAGGTGCTAAATTAAATTTCATGGGTAATGAAATAGGTCAATGGCAAGAATGGCAGTCTAATCAATCGCTAGATTGGCATTTAACTAACGAGCCATTTCATAAGGGCTTAAAAAATTTAATCCATGAGCTAAATAAAATCTATAGAAAAGAAAGGCCTCTTTACGAGCTCTCCTACTCGGGAGAAGGTTTTGAATGGATTGATTTTAACGATCATCAGAATTCGGTACTTGCTTACATCCGAAAAGATAAAAAAGGAAACGCATTAGTAGTAGTAGCTAATTTCACTCCGACTAAACATGATTATTATAAGATCGGCGTTCCATTTCAAACAAAATGCAGAGAAATTTTGTCTACTGATTCAGAAGAATTCGGTGGAAGCGGAGTTCTTAATAGAAATATTGTAATTGAAAACCAGCAATCTCATGGAAGATCAAGTAACATAACCATTTCATTACCGCCTTTAGGGATAAGCCTTATTAAGGGAGTTTAAGACTATCGCAAAGCTTTTTTTTAAGGAATACTTTAAAAATTGAAAGCGCGAATTACTTGGCGACCTGATTTATATCAATGAAGCAGATACGGAATGACTAAATTTTAGTTAAGAATCCCTGCTTCGGTAGACAAGATGAGCATTATTGAAAAAGACGATTAGACATGGAAGGAGCATAAACTTAGAATCCCTAACATACCATCTGAAGATGAATAAGTTTACGGAATTCTATGTGTGCCATTGAAAACAGATTAGATATATGAGAAAAAATCCTAATAAATACATATGTATTCACGGGCATTTTTATCAACCGCCGAGAGAGAATGCTTGGCTGGAACAGATAGAGGTCCAGGAATCCGCCGCGCCATTTCATGATTGGAACGAACGAATAAATGATGAATGTTATGGCCCGAATGCTTACGCCAGGATCCTCAACGAAGAAGGTAAAATTATAGATATAACCAACAATTATGAGCGCATCTCATTCAATATGGGGCCTACGTTGCTTTCCTGGATGGAACTTGAGCGTCCCGAGACCTATCGTCTCATCTTACAGGCAGATAGGAACAGTCAGAAAAAATTTGACGGTCACGGTTCTGCAATAGCTCAGGTTTACAACCACTTGATCATGCCTTTAGCATCCAAAAGGGACAAAGAGACCCAGATCAAATGGGGAATATATGATTTTGAGCAACGCTTCCAAAGAAAATCCGAAGGGATGTGGCTTGCCGAAACAGCGGTGGATCTGGAGACGCTTAAATGTTTGGCCGATCAAGGAATTGAGTATACTATTTTGGCGCCAAATCAGGCGAAAAGATTTAAAGGAGATAGTGATTGGCAGAATGGAATCAATCCAAATTTTCCTTATAAAGTTCACTTGGGAGATAATCGATTCATCACCATCTTCTTTTACAATGGTGAGGTTTCACAAAAAATTGCGTTTGGAGGGCTTCTCAACGATGGAAAACTATTTGCTTATAATTTGTTGGCAGGCTTCTCTACCTCAGAATATGCTCCGGAGTTGCTTCATGTAGCCACCGATGGCGAATCCTATGGCCATCATCACAGGCAAGGTGAGATGGCCCTTGCCTATTGCTTACACTACCTGGAGGAATTTTCAGATGCTCAGCTAGCTAATTATGGCTATTTCCTATCTAAAAATGAAGTGAAGTATGAAGCGGAAATCCATGATAACAGCTCCTGGAGTTGTGCTCACGGGGTAGAACGCTGGAAAAGCAACTGTGGGTGTCACACCGGAGGAGAAGAATATTGGTCCCAGGAATGGAGAACGCCTCTGAGAGATGGATTAAATTGGCTTAAAATGGAGCTGGATAAACGATATGAAGATAAAATGAAGGAGTTTCATTCCGATCCATGGGGTATCAGGAACAATTTCATTGAAGCTGTTTTCCAGTATGAAGAAAGAGACTATCCTTCTTTCTTCAAAAAACACTTTCCGCACCTCTCAGAAAAACTCTGGACGAATGTGATTCGCTTATTAGAGATGCAGAGAAACGGAATGCTCATGTTTACGAGCTGTGGATGGTTTTTTAATGATGCTTCAGGAATTGAGACCGTACAAATATTACAATATGCAAACCGAGCCATTCAGTTGGCAGAGCGGGGAAATGAATTGGGCTTAGAAGATGATTTCCTTGAAATCCTGGCTCAAGGAAAAAGTAATATTGAGGAAAATGGGACAATGAAAGATATTTATAGACGGTCAGTCTCACCAAAGCGGATGACGTTAAGCAAGGTAGGGATGCATTATGCGGTAAACGTTTTATTTGCTGAAAACCCTAAGACACTACAGGTATTCAATTACAATATCCAAACGAGCGACCTCATACGCCATCGGGCAGGACAGCAAGTTTTTTGCATAGGACGTGCAGTAATTAACTCAAAAATTACCTTATCTGTAAAACACTTGAGTTTTGTGGTGCTCTACCTAGGCAATCATCATATTATTGGAGGAACAACCGATGATTACGATGAATTGAATCATAAGGAGATTGTAGATAGGCTATCTTCCAAGTTCCAAAATAGCTACATTACTTCTACTATTCGCGACATCCATCAATACTTCAGAAACACGCACTTCTCATTTTTTGATCTCATGAAAGACGAGCAAACTAAAGTTTTGAAAGAGGTCATTGCAGTAAATGTAAAAGATGCAGTGAATTCCATAGACAGGATTGCGCAACAAAATTATAGCCTCTTGAATTTGATGAGGCGTCAACAACTTGTGGTACCGCATATACTTTGGCAAAATTTGGTCTCTAAATTGGAACATGATCTTAGAAATGCCCTCACAGAATGGTCTGAAACCGGGAAGGATAGGGAGCTCTTTGAGACATTGGAAGAACTGATAAAATGGGACATTTTCCCTTCGAAAAACTATGACTTCAAGGCAGCAAATGCTTTGAGAAAAGTGATTTCCAGTGGATTATTTGATTCAGAAAAGGGAGTAGCGCTATTGGAAAGATTTAAAAAACTGGAGATGGAAGTTGAATTGATCCATTTACAAAATTTAGTATTTACCAAATTAAAAGCCGGAGAGGATGGTGCGTGGACAACGCTCGGTGAGAAAATAAGCCTGGAAGTCCAATTCCAGGAAGTGGAGGTCTAAACCTCCACTACTGAATTTTCTTCGAAAGTAAGGTTATTAGGAACGTAAGCGTCCGCCGCTGGATCGTTCTCCCATATTTCCCCATCAATAAAATACCGGAATTGATAAGATTTGCCCTGCTCTAAGTCTATGGTTACAGAAAACTTCCCATTTTTATTTTTCTTCAATGGCGTTTCTGTGGTGCTCCAGTCGTTGAAGTCTCCAGCCAGGTTAATTTCATCAGCTCCTTGCGCCTCTTTCTTATCTAAAGAGAATGTCACTTTGGCTACCGGTTTTGATTTTAAATACTTTTTTGAAATCATTTGTCTTTATTTTAAGCGGTATAGATTCGCAAATCTTCAGAGTTTCTTTGAGAATATCACTAACAAAATTCGAATTATTTATGTGAGCGACAATTCCTTCAGCCTGAATCATTTGAAGAAACAAAAAATCGGCATTTCAAGAGTTTAACCCGAAAAAATTCGAGAGTTATTTATTGAGATGAGGTAACACGTCGAATAGGAGAATCCTTTGAAAAACCCGCCTTTTGGCCTAACTCTTCGTTACTCAAAATTTCAAAAGCCTCATTTATGACCAGTACACTACGTTGTTGAAATTCTGAAAACCTCGATTTGAACCAAAAATCCAGTTTTGCAAAGGATTCTCTGAGGTAATTGATATCGAATGAGAGGACAACATCGTTCCCCAAATTTGAGGAATCAAAAAGCATTCTGTATGAATATTCAACTACGGTAAATCAATTACTTGAATCAACCTGCCACTAGTTGTGGTGAATAATGCAGTCATCCAAAAAAAGGGTTTTTCCCTAAAACAAAATACATTGATAAGTTTGAGTTATGGTGCAGTAG
>JBCCLN010000157.1:0-9217 GCA_039026865.1 Bacteroidota bacterium
GTCCGCACCCTTCCCGGGCGCCGAGAGACCTTCAAATGGCCCCGGGGGATAGGCAATGGCTGCCGGGAAGCAGGTTATCTATGCCGGGGAGCACATTTTACCGGCCATGATAAGCACTTTTATACCCCTTCAGCCTTTTCTCGTCTTTCCAAAAGACGAACTTGCCGGCCTCACGGATCTCATCCATAGCTTCTTTCAAGTAAGTGTAGGCCTTGTCCCGTAGCTGCTTGGACTCGTTGGTTTCTGCTCGCTCCCCGTTCACGGTGGCCAGCAGGGTGCTCATCTCCAGGGAGAGGCCTGCAGCGGAGCTCAGCTTGGTCAGGTCCAGTCGGATCGCCTGTAGTAAAGGCTGGTTCGCATCGCCTAGTACAGAAAGGTCACCAAGGTCTTGCACCAGATCGGCATTGCCGCTGCCTGCTTCTATGGTCTGCACTTTCATGAGGAGATCCGGTCGCTTACGAAAGGCATAGCGAAAGGTATGCTACAGCTCCCTCACCTACCGCAAGGTTGTAACTTGTGGTTTAAATAAGCAGAAACGATAAAATCAGAGATCAAACGAAACTGTACTTTATGTCTTTTGCAGTTGTCTTATTGGATAGATGTCTTTATCCGACCAACTTACAAAGAGCTAGTTATCAAAAACTTAAAATTCTGTCAAAAAGAGAAGTTACTATTCAGCTACTTAATAGATTGATTATCAAATATTTGGAAATTAGATTTTATTCAAATTATCTAATTTACTAAAGACTGAACAATATATTATTTTATGAAAATCATTTTATAAGTTGATTATTTCAATAATAATGATAATCAAATTCATTTTTAAAATAATATTTTATATAATAAGCTGAATAGTAACAAAGAGAAGAATTTAGAAATCTGCTGATTTGTTATGCTTAGGGTGTTTAAATGATCCATTTTCTTTGTTCGCTGCTTGCCAGAGCCATTTATTCAGAGCTTACTTCAATAAATCTTTTCTCTGCTTATTAGAAATTAAAAAAATAAAGAAGATAAAATAAGAAATAGTGAGACTTGCTTTGGATAAGGTAATCCGTAAAGATTCTGGCCCTATGCTAAATATTAAATTGATCACGATTAAAAGCAAAAATGGGCTCATCAAACCCGACCAACGGGGTAATATTGTTTTTCCTAAAAAAATGCATAATGCGTAACCCAACCAACCTACCATTAAAATAAATAAAGCCACAGCCCAACCTATATAGTGTGATCGGATAAATAAGCTACCTATCTCTAAGAGGTTAGGGTGAGCGACTTGGCTGGTATGTAAAATGGCTTTATAAATTTCACCGATAAAGAAAAAATTAGCATGGAGAAGCGGTGTTAAGGTTGCGCCAGCCATCAAGACAAAGTAAGTGCCTATGGCATACCATTTACTGCTATCAGCAAAACTTTGATAGATCAACCACATAGCAGGTAGCAATAATGGGACACAGAGAACAATGATGAGATAGCTGGCCTGTAGCCTTTCCGTAGGGATGGCCAGCAGCTCCAATATGAGGTTTATATCTACTTTTTCTACGTATTCGACAGAAAACAGTGGATAATCATCAGCGCTCAACGTACGACCTCCCAACAAAATATCGGCGAACATCAGCGCTAAGGAGGCCATTATTGATGAAATAGCGGCGAGTATTCGTTTCTTGCTTTCATTCATTGAGAAGTGTTTTTGCTTTGGAAAATCGCCCTTTCAGAAGCACAGAAATTCCAGCGGCCAAAAGCGCAGTGACCACCATGTAAGGCTGACCTTTCAAAAACCCTATAAAATGGAAAGCCGGAGTGACGTACTCTCTGATGTAATCTTCCGCTCCTTCGATCCACATGAAGTCCGGCTGAATCATCCCGAAAATCAAAATATCTACTACCAGGGCGTCAAACAAATTCATGAAATTTAGTAAAAGGAAGCTGTTCACCAAAAGGTTTAAAAATGAGCCTTGAGATTGATTCGTCTTGATGATGGTTCTGCTTAGAAGCACGGGGAGTACAATCATTAATGTGAGAATGACAACCAGTACTATTACTGCTTTTTGAATGGTTTCTGCAGGAACTTCTCCGATTTTTTCCTGAACCTCCGGAGGAAAATCATTCGCCCAAATCAAGGGCTCTATCAAATATGAAATCAGAACAACTGCTGTAAATAAGACACTGAGGATGGACCCATAGCGTAAAATCTCTCTCCAATATATTTTAATATTTTTCATCTTCTGTTGATTTGTTAGGTAAAACTGTAAGGTTTTTAAAAGTGATTAATTAAGATTATAGCTCATACTCAGACCATAGGTTCTGGGATTGCCTAACAAAGAAACCGCAGAACCTGTAAACGGCACGAAAGCCAAATACCTCTCATCGGTGAGGTTTTGAGCCCAGAAATAAAGGCCAATGCCTTTCATTAACGCACCAATCCGTGTATTTAACAGGGTATAGGCTGACTGAGAAATCTCATTATCAAAATCAAAAAATTGTTCTCCAATAGTTGTGAGTTGAGCATATGCATTAATCGTCAAGTATTGGCTCCTCACTTCAAAAGGGTGTGCGTAACTTACAGCTAAGTTTGAGGTGAATTCCGGAGATTGAATGACCGTTTTATTTTTAAGCGTTCTGTTATCTCCTGTGGTATAATCAGGAGCCTCCAATCGAGTATATTTAGCCTCCAGATATCCGAAATCATACCTTAGCCGAAGCCTTTTGAGTAGTAAGTAACCGGTGTTTATTTCAAAACCAATATTTCTACCATTCCCATTGCTTAGCGTAGCAAACCTGAGCCCATTAGAGCCTGGTTCAAAGACACCGGACTGAATATTCGCCCTGTTGATGTAAAAAGTACTAAGGCCCAGGTGCAGTTTTTTATCAACTAAATCTTTCTTTACTCCCACTTCGAAGTTATCGCTTGTTTCTGGGTCATAGCCTATAAAATCAGGGTTGTCTGTAGGATTTATGCCCCCTACACGATACCCCCTTGTGTAGCTAGCATAGAGATTTATATTTTCTGAAGCGAACCAACTTATACTCACTCTTGGTGAGAATGCGCTAAAATCAGTCTCCCGGGTTTGTTCGGGTGTGATAGTGATAGGAGGGTTATCTCCTTGAGCAAAATCTGTTTGAGAGGTCAATTCCCTTTTTTCATAATCATATCGAATGCCGCCACTCAACTCTATTTTTTCTGTTGGCCTGTAAGTAATCTGGCCAAAAAGCGCAATTCCTCTGTTGGTACCGTCTCTTAATCCTATTATCTGGTTTGGGGCTGTCGGATCAATAATAACGGCATCCTCTCCCGACCTTATAATGTCATTAGCAGGTGCATCTTGCCAAAAAGCATAAGAGCCAGCAATCCATTTAAATTGTTCTGAACCGGCTGGATTGGAAAAAGTCAATTCATTTGTCAGAACATGACTGTTATTTGAAATGCCTCGCATTCCCAGACTGTAGGTATTAAAGTCCGCAGCGGTGAAGTCAACATCTACATTTTCCAATACATAATCCCGGTCCTGGTATGCAAAAACAGTAGTGAAATTGAGTTTATTTCCAGTATACCTGGCAGTTAAAGCTGCTTGATTTTGGTTGTTTTTGGTTTTCCCAACGGCATCTTGCTGCGTTTCAAAAGGGTTCGCAAAAGCCAAACTATCATTAGCGGCAAATGGAAGATATCCATCAATTCTGCGTTCATACCTTTTACCCATAAGGGTAAGCGACCAATTATCTGATACCTGATATTTTAATGAAAGTGTACCTCCGCCATTCCTTGTATCATCAAAATTACTTCCATCAAATGTATTGGTAAAATAGCCGTCTCTATCGGCAAATAGCCCGCCTAGCGTAAAGAATAGTTTGTCTTTAATAATGGGACCGCCAAGGAAAACATTGTAGCGTTGCAGGTTGAAATTACCGAAGGTGGATTCGGCTTCAGCCCGTAAAACGTTGTCAGGTTGTTTAGAGGTGATGTTGATGACTCCACCCATAGCATTTCTTCCAAAAAGAGTGCCCTGAGGGCCTTTTAGGATTTCAATACTTGCAATGTTATGTAGAAAGTCCAGGTTGTTGTAAATATCAAATTGGTTAACCCCGTCAATATAGGTAACCACGGATGGATCAAAGTTTAGCGCACCAATCCCTCTTATGCTAAAGTTAATGCCTTCTGCCGCACCTGCATTCACTGCATGAACATTCGCCGAAAGCGCAGACATGTCACAGACATTCCATAAACGTAAGCTTTTAGTTTCCAATTCATTTAATTGGGTGATAGAAAAAGGAACTTTTAGAAGGGGTATCTCTTGCTTTACCGCACCGGTTACAATGACTTCATTGAGAGCAAAGACATGGGTAACCAGCTGAAAATCCAATGAGGAATCACTGCCTTCAACCATGATATCCATTTTTTGACTTGCATAGCTAACATGACTTACGCCCACTTCATATTTGCCGGAAGAGGCATAAAGAGTGTAGGTTCCATCGGTATCTGAGACAGTCCCTAATTGGCTGTTGAGTACGGAAACAATAGCACCGGAAATAGCATTTCCATTTTGGCTGTCGGTAATGGATCCGGTGATTTTAAAATCTTGGGCAGAGGCGAAAACGCACAAAAGACATAGGATAAAAATAAATACGTTTTTCATATAGAATAATTTCGTATTAGTTTGAGTGAGACTAAAGAAAGACAAAGCTATGAGAGAGCTTTACGGAGTAGGGTTTGAGAAACGGAATAAAGTCACTGGATAAAGGAGCAAAATGAAAACCATCTTAACCGCAGATCAAGTCAATGATATGTTTTACGAAAGCTATTTTGAAAAGAATGCTTACACGCTAGATACCGGGTATAAAGAGCGCCACTTTTCAGCTTCGCTTAATGCATGCTCAGGTAATTTTTTTGATGTTTGGTTTGAAGAAGTCTACATCGGATACGGAGAACTGGATTTACTCAAGCACACTCAGATCAACTACAAATCTCCGCAAGAAATGGTCACTATGCTTTTTGTTCTGTCAGGATGTATCATAATGAAACATAGTGGACTTTCTTCTGAGGTTGTCTTACAGCCTGGTAACCACAATCTTTTTTATTTGAACGAAGAAATAGGGAAAAAAGAATGGATAAATGATACTAATGAACCACTTAAAGCATTAGAGATCAGCTTCACAACTGAACTCTTCAGGCGATTTGTTCCTGAAGATAGCCGTAACCTTAGTTTTTTTAATAGCAATATCAATTCCAGTCATTCTGCTGCGCTATCAAGTTATCAATCCCTTATAAGTTCATCTATGATGCATACAATCTATGATATCATACATTGCAATAAGCCAGCTGCACTCAGGAAGCTTTTTTTCACATCAAAAGCTATGGAATTACTGATGCTTCAAATCAATCAGTTGCTAGGGGACACGAATGAAAACTTAATTCTGAAGCAAAATAAAGACCGAATGTTTGAAGTGAAGAATTTTTTGGAATCGCATTTAGACCCTGATTTTACCATTCCTTCGCTCGCAAAAGCATTTGGGACGAACGAATACACACTTAAAAAAGACTTCAAATACCTCTTTGGAAAAAGTATTTTCGACTACTGGAATGGCTGTAGGTTTGACTATGCAAAACAACTTCTAAAAGAAGGTTATGCCGTACAGCAATTGTCAGAAAGATTGGGATACACTAATCCCCAGAATTTTTCCACCGCTTTCAAAAGAAGATTTGGAGTTTCACCAAGTTTTTTCAAGTAAAACTTGTTAAAAGGTTCTCCTCTTCTTCTCTAGACCATCTTACCAAAATGTTTTGAAAAGAATCGTAGAACTCAAACTCAAAATAAAGGAATTGAAGTAGGCACTTTAGTAAAAGGCACCTCTAAAAACCCACTTTCAATTTTTGAGATGATCTTTTTTTCCTGATACTTCGTTATCGAAATACTTATCTAACCATGCTAAACTCCGTTTTTGACGTCTTGTCTCAGAAAAAAATCGCTACTTCAAATTCTTGAACTGAGTTTTTAGAGGTGACCTACATATGAAAGATGGAGGTTAGGCATGCACGCGACGCATTTGGCTTTAGAAATCTGCTGATTTATAGTCCTTGCTTTATCTGAATGATCCAATTTCTTTGTTTGCAGTTTACCAGAGCTATTTTATTAACAGCCTAGTTCAGTAATGGTAAATACATTCCCTGTTGAAAATGTGAAGAAAAAGATGAGAAAATCTTACTTATCATTAAAAACGCTACTAGCTTTTTGACTTCAATAAAAAAATTTTTGAAACCGTCTATGATTCAGCGTGTAAACTCCGATAGCTACTTATAGTGATTTTTCATCCTGTTTAGAACCTTTCCCTAGTGGAGAGGTTCAAAATTTTTATGCACACACTTAGCACCTACAACATACTCAATATTTTATGCTTATATGGTACTTTCTCAAGTGCCTTATTGGTATGGAAAAATCGTCATTCTATTAGATCAGTAAATGAAATATTTTTCTTTGTCATCAGTTTCTTCATGCACCTTATATGTACTTCGTTCCCTACACCAGCGATCCTTTATTGGATCAGCATGGGAGGTGCTTTTATGGTGCCCCTATCTATTTGGATTCTGGCAAAGTCCCTGTTTAGTGATTATCAATTTAAAAGGAAGCAGCTATTCTTAATCATTGTTGGTTCACTGATGTATTATTATCCTCTTTTAATCTGGGGTACGTCTTCAGGCGCTAGATACCCTTATGTTTTTATGCTTTTATTCACCCTTTGTTGTATTTATCTGGCATTTGCAGAGTTGCTTAAAAGCCGAAAATACGATCATGTGACAAAAAAGCCGAAAGCTCGAATTTTTTTCATTCTAAGCCTTTGTGTTGTGACCTTATTTACGGTAGCCGCTGAAATTGCGCTAGACGAATCTGAAAGGGTGTATATGATGCTAATACAACGCGGCTATATTCTTTTCTTAATAGCTTATTTTGTCAATGCCAGCTTTTCATTTAAGCATACGGTTTTCTTAAAAAACCTGCCAAATGACCATACCAAGCCATCAAACCCATATTTACTGGAAAAAATAGACAGCATGATGAATCATCAAAAACTTTATCTCTTTGAAAAGTTAACCATTGGTGAGTTATCGAAACAAATTAACGAACACGAGTATAAGGTTCGGCAAGCCATTAATCAAGATCTGGGTTATCGGAATTTTATTGACTTCATCAATTCCTTTAGAATAAAAGAGGCCGTTGGGATGCTACAAGACCGCAAGCTTTCTAATCTTACCGTTTTAGAAATAGCTCATAAAACAGGATTTAACTCCATTGGCCCCTTCAATAGGGCTTTTAAATCCACTACCGGAAGAACGCCTACTGAGTTTCGAAAAAAGCAAATGGTCGAGGTTGATTAAGGTTTTGATGAAGCAAATGTTATATCAGAATCCTTTGAAAGACCCGCTTTTTGGTCCAACTTTTTGTTACTCAAAATTTCAAAAGCCTGATATACGAACAGTAAACTACGTTTTTGAAATTCCGAAAGCCTTGATTTGAACCAAAAACCTAGTTTTGCAAAGAATTCTATCAGTTATGGTCTAAATAAATTGTTAACCCGAAAAATTCGGGTGTTATTCATTGAGATGATGTAACGCGTTGAATATGAGGTAATTGATTTTGAATAAGATGACAAAATCTTTCCTCAAATTTGAGGAATCAAAAATCATTCAGTATGAATACAAAACTACTGTAAATCAATTACTTGAATCAACCCGCCACTATTTGTGGTGAATAATGAGGGTTAACAGACATACTTTTGAAATGAGGTTTGCGATCCTTAACAAAAAGTGTTTTATTTTCTGTGCTGGAAAAGAATTGAGTAAATAGGTATTACTGATCGTAAGGTAGACATTTATAAAAAGTAGTTCATTAGGGACACAGTTGAAAATAGCTGGCTTTCAATTAACCCATGGTTTAAAAAAATGACACATTGCTATTAAATATCTTTTACGTTGTAAGTATTCTATGCCTATACAGTACAGCTATGTGCGCTTTGTTCGTTTGGAAAAACCGGAAGTCTATTGGAGGTGCGAATGAACTTTACTTTTTCATCATTTGCTTTTTACTTTATCTCATCTATTCCACGTTCAGACTACCTGTTGCTCTATCCTGGATAATTGTTAGCGGTGCTTTTTTAATATCAATATCAATTTGGTTTTTATCAAAATCCTTGTTTAGCGGAAAAAGACTAAGCTTAAAGAAAAAAATTACCATCTGTGTATCCGCGCTTATTCTTTATTACGGACTGGGTATTTGGGATATCTATTCAGACCCTCGTTATCCAGAGATACTGATAAGTATGATATCCGTCTATTTTATCTATTGTGCCATCAATGAGGCGATTAAAAGTAAAGAGCACGATAAAAAATCAACAAAGGCAAGGAAGTTTTTTATCCTAGGCGTATGTCTGATTTCTTTGTTTAGCTTATTTACAGATATTGGACTTAGTTATCCCGATAAATTTTATGTTATCATAATTCAGCGAATCTTTATTCTTGGATTGCTCACTTATGCAACTAATGTTAGTTTCACTTTTAGAAAAAATATCTTTTTAGAAACTAATAAAAGTACGAGTAGTTTTTCAAACCCACTGTTACTTGAAAAAATAGAAAATGTGGTTAGCAATGAAAAACTTTACCTCTCCGAAAAGTTAACTATAGGTCAATTAGCTACACAAATTGATGAGCATGAATACATGGTGAGACAAGCTATCATCCAAGGCCTTGGTTATCGGAATTTTATTGATTTTATCAACTCATTTAGATTAAAAAACGCAGTCGGGATGCTACAAGATCAAGAACTTTCAAATCTTACCGTGATGGAGATCGCTCGTAAATCAGGATTCAGTTCAATAGGACCTTTTAATAGAGCATTTAAAGCGAGTATTGGAAGCACACCCACTGAATTTCGAAAAAACAGATAGCTATTCCGGGACGTTAACATGTGCTCAACGCTATAGTGTTAACCCCGAAAAATTCAGGTGTTATTCATTGAGATGAGGTAATACGTTGAATAGGAGGCAATTGATTTCGAATGAGAGGACAACATCGTTCCCCCAATTTGAGGAACGAATATTAGAATCCTTTGAAAAACCCACCTTTTGGCCCAACGCTTCTTCGTTACTCAAAATTTCAAAAGCCTCATTTACGACCAGTGAACTACGTTTTTGAAATTCTGAAAGCCTCGATTTGAGCCAAAAATCCAGTTTTGCA
>JBCCLN010000158.1:0-9183 GCA_039026865.1 Bacteroidota bacterium
CGCCTGCAAATACCAATAAGATTCCTTCGGTTAAATCCATTTAAAGTTTATGATCTGTTTGCCTGCAATCTAATGGATCGCTACATTCAGCAAGAAGTTCCATTTGAGTTTTATTAAGAGTAGGATGAATTTCAAAAGGACATATTTCTACCAAGGGAACCAGCGTAAATCTTCTTTTTTGAATAGCAGGATGAGGTATAACAAGACTTTCAGTGTTTTTAATTTCATCATTATAATATAAAATATCTATATCTATGGATCGCTCACCCCATTTCTCTTTTCTTATTCTACCTAATTTTTCTTCAACGTCGAGTACCGTTGTAAGGAGTTTCTCCGGATTTTTAGAAGTGGCAACTTCTAATGCGATATTTAAAAACCAGTCTTGATTTTTTGGTCCCCATGGCTCAGTTTCATAGATGTTCGACTCTTCAATAATCTTAATTCCTTTTTCAATAATAAGTGAAGCGGCTTTTTTAAGGTAGATCAATCTATTTCCTACATTGCTGCCCATTAGTAGGTATATTCCATTCATTATTTTTGAAATTAATTATTCAGAACCTCGCTATGGTTTTTAAGGTTTAATGGCAGATGAAATTTAAATTTTTGTCAAAGCAAATAAACGGAAAATAAAATACAGGAAAATATTCAATGGCATTTTTAAGGAATCTTTTAGCCACGCTAGTTGGCCTTTTTATTTTTTCAATCATCGCCTTCTTTCTCTTAATCGGGATCATCGTCACTGCTTCCAAAGATGAAATACCTGAGGTTAAAGCGAATACAGTTATTTACTTTCGAATGAGTGGAGTTTTGGAAGAAAAAGCTGTAGCCGATCCTTTTTTAGAAGCACTAGGAAATACACCTAAAGTTTATAGCCTTTTAGATATAATTAGTGCGATTAACAGCGCAAAGAATGATGATCGGGTTAAAGGAATTTATCTGGAGCCCATGTATTTGTCTGGTGGTTATGCAGCACTTCAAGAGATAAGAGACGCGTTAATCGATTTTAAAGGTTCTGGAAAATTTGTTTATGCTTATGGAGAATATATGAGCGAATCTGATTATTACGTGGCTTCTGTTGCAGACAGCCTTTTTCTCAACCCCACAGGTGCGATGGAATTCAATGGCCTAAGTGTAAACATTACTTTTTTCAAAGGAATGTTTGAAAAGCTGGAGATAGAACCAGAAATATTCAGGGTCGGAAAATTTAAAAGTTATGTGGAGCCATACACAAGAAAAGATTTGAGTAGAGAGAATGAGCTACAATATACTGAACTTTTGGAAAGCGTATATGGGACTTTTCTGCGAAATCTCTCTAAATCAATTCATAAGTCGGAAGAAGAGCTTGAGGAAATTTCCAATCTGATGAAGGCAAGTTTACCCAAAGATGCCGAAGCATTCGGCTTAATACATAAGTTAGGATATCAAGATGAATTAAAATCGGTCATTAAAGAAAAAATCGGATTAGATGAGAACCAGGATCTGAAAATGATGACCATGGATAAGTATACTCAGGCAATGTCTGCGGAATCAAACTATTCTAAAAATCGAGTAGCGGTCATTGTGGCAGAAGGGGATATTGTAATGGGAGGTGATGAGGGCATTATAGGTACTACTTATGCTAAAGAAATACGCGAAGCGCGTAACAACGATCGAGTAAAAGCCATTGTCTTGAGAATAAATTCAGGAGGAGGCAGTTTGACCGCCTCCGATATTATCTGGAGAGAACTAATGCTTACAAAAAATAAAAAACCAATCATAGCTTCTATGTCAACCGCGGCAGCTTCTGGCGGGTACTACATTGCTATGCCAGCCGATACCATCATTGCCCAGCCAAACACGATTACAGGATCAATTGGGATCTTTGGGATGTGGTTCAATTTCGGAGAATTTCTTGAAAATAAAATTGGAATTACACATGATGTAGTAAAGACCGGCGAATATGCGGATATTTACACCGTTACTCGTCCTTTAAGAGATGTGGAGCGTGCAATTATTCAGAGAGGAGTTGATGAAGGTTATGAGATGTTTACTCAAAAAGCCGCAGATGCCAGAGGAATGACCTTGGATGAGCTCAAAAAAATAGCAGGAGGACGTGTTTGGAGTGGAGAGCAAGCCCTGAAGAATGGGCTTGTAGATCAGCTAGGGAGTTTTAGTGATGCTATCGAATTAGCTGCTAAGTCAGCCGGAATTGAAGAAGACTATTCGGTGACTTATTATCCTGAAGAAAAACCTTTCATCGAAGAGTTTTTAGAAAAAATGAGCACTAAGGTTCAATTATTTTTATTTGGAACGGAAACGAAACCAATTATTGAACAAATTGAAAAATTAAAGCAACTGCAAGGAGTACAAGTTAGGGTTCCCGGAAATTTGGTAGTTAATTAGAGGATCGAAAATTTAATGAAACAAGGCATTCCCTAAGAATCAGACGAAGACAAGTAGGTTTTAAGGGTAAGTTTCTCACTCGTCAATCGTATCATTCACCTCTCCGTAAAGCGAGGACTGGCTCGCAGGCCAGACCAAGACTACCCTCATTGAGTATCGATGAGACATCTTTTCGCAAAGGTCATGCTTATATAACTGTACTGAGTGATCCTATAGGAGGAGTGGTCATTGATTTAGCCCGAAAAATTCGGGTGTTATTCACTGAGATGAGGTAACACGTTGAATAGGAGGTAATTGATTTCGAATGGGATGCCAAAATCATTCCCCAAATTTGAGGAATCAAAAATCATTCTGTATGAATACAAAACTACTGTAAATCAATTACTTGAATAAACCCGCCACTAGTTGTGGTGAATAATGCGGGTTAATAGAGTATTTGATAGCTCATAGAATAAAAGAATCCTTTGCAGAACTGAGTTTTTGGTTTAGTTCGAGGCTTTCGGAATTTCAAAAACGTAGTTTACTGGTCGTAAATAAGGCTTTTGAAATTTTGAGTAATGAAGAGCTGGACCAAAAGGTGGGTTTTTCAGAGGATTCTAAAAGTTATTCTATATCGGATATGCCACCAAAATTTCTTAAAGCAATTAAAAATACTGAATTCTGAAAGGTGAGGAAGGTTGTAAAAAAACTTGTTGTAAGGTTTTTAGCCTGGTAATTATCCAATTTGGTTCATTTTGAACCGAACTCAACTTTTATTGTTGTTTAAATAATCTACCAAATCACTCAGCGAAATTTGATTTTCAAAAAACGAAATATCACACAGCCACTAGATGTCACTACTTCAAAAGGGTTTGAACTCATTTATAGAACTTATGTTGCTAAGTTATGTAGGATCGCATACAATCAAACCAATGATGAAAGTACAGCTCAAAGTATGGTTCAGAATGTATTCGCTCAATTATGGGAACGCAGAGAATCATTAAAACTTCAAGGACCTATTGAGAACTATTTGGTTAGAGCTGTAAAATTGGCGGTGATGGATCATTTAAGAAGTCACTCAAAAAGAAGGGAAAAACTAGAAGATCATTTATCAGATTATTGTGGTGCTAAACATTGTACCGATGAAGCCTTAGCATTTAATGAGTTGGAAACCAGAGTTAATGAGTTGACTGATCAACTACCGTGTCAATGCAAAAAGGTATATAAGCTAAGCAGGAAAAAAGGACTAAATAACAGGGAAATTGCTTCTATGCTTTTAATTTCTGAAAAAGCGGTAGAAGCGCACCTTACAAGAGCACTAAAGCACCTTAAGCATCATCTGTCTGAATTCCAGACCTAAACAGCAGATTTTTTTTGAATTTCAATATAGGGAATTTTCTTATTCAAACAACTTGAATATGAAGATTAACTCCTTGCAATGAAAATTACACCAGAATTACTCAAACGTTATCAATCAAATCAGTGCAATGCTGAAGAGATTAAAGAGGTAGAAGAATGGCTTCACTCTACAGCGGATGAACTATCCAATCTTTCAGAGAAAAAGCTGAAAAATATGGAGCAGGACATTTGGCGAAACCTGGCGCCCTCACATCTAAAAAATTCCAACACAAAAATTGTTTTCTTACATCGGCGGGCAGTGAGCTACGCAGCTGCTGCCGTTATTCTATTTACCGTAGGTTTCTTCACTTACAGCTATTTGGATAATCCTGTGCCCAAGATCGATATGGCTTATTTCTCAGATTTCAATTCTATTGAAACCCAAAGAGGACAGAAAAGAACGATGAAGTTATCCGATGGTACTATAATCCGCTTAAATTATGAATCGGAGGTCAAAGTGCCGGAACAATTTGAGGGAGACGAGCGAGTAATTTATCTGACCGGGCATGCCCATTTTGATGTGGCCCATAATCCGGAGAAGCCATTTATTATTTACACTCAAGATTCAAAAACTCAAGTATTAGGAACTTCTTTCGACATTAATACTTCCAAAAAGGAAGGAGAGACAGAAGTTATCGTTACAAGCGGTAAGGTAGCTTTCTCCGTAAAAGATCAAGTAGACAATCTGGTCACTCTTAGTATTAATGATCGAGCCGTGCTAGGCCCTGATAAGATGATTACAAAAAGTAATGTAGATGCCGAGAAGCTTACCGCTTGGAAAGACAATAAACTTGTATTTGATGGTGAATCCTTGCAAGAAGTCATTAGAGTAATTGAGCCCTGGTATGATGTACAGGTAGTTGTTGAAAATTCAGATTTATTAACTGAGGACTTCAAGTTACACATGGATAATCCTTCACTAGAGATCACTCTGGAAGAATTGGCCTTCCTGGCCGGGTTCGATTATCGTATAGAAGGCGATAAGGTAGTTATTTTTTAGAGCATAAGTTCTTCAATCATACTCAATTAAAAATGATCACAACAAGAGGAAATATCGTGCTTCTATTTTGGTTGCTTTTCTTGGCACAGGCAAATGGTCAGCCAGACTTACTTAACCACACAGTAGATATCCGTTTTGAGAATCACACGGTAAGTGCAGCTTTGGAAAAATTGATGGAGAAAACAAATTGTACCATCAATTATCAACCATCCGATTTACCCGAAGAGCGAAGGGTTACGAAATCATTCGAACGAACAGAAATTGAAATTATCATTAAAGAAATATGGGGAAGAGATGACCTGGTGCTTCGAACAAGAGGTGACAATATTTCTATTAAAATCAAAACTAGAGAACAATTAGATCAAAGAGGAAGCCTCTACGGATACCTGACGAATGAGCGTGAGGAATATCTTCCATTTGCGACCATTGCGATCAAAGGAACGAATACAGGGGCAATCACCGATGAGAAAGGGTTTTTTGAAATCAACCCTTTAGAAGCAGGTTCTTATGTCTTAGTTGTTTTGTCTACCGGCTATCAAACCAAGGAAGTTGCAGCCGAAGTAAGATCAGGACAGCAAAAAAGACTCAATATTTCTCTTGAAGAGTCTGTCAGTACTTTAGATGAGGTTATTGTTGAGGGAGAGTCTATTGCCCGGCAAATTTCAGAGGAACCCATAGCAATTAGTACGGTCGATGCTTTGAAGATGCAAGCTCAGACACAAGATGTAGCTAAAGTGTTAGATAAAGTTGAGGGGGTGAGGATCAGACAATCCGGAGGATTAGGGAGTCAAACTGCCATTAGCATTAATGGATTAACTGGCAACGCCATACGCTTTTACTATAACGGAATACCCTCAGAGTTTCTCGGCGGAGGGTTTGAGCTAAATACCCTTCCCATTAGCAACGTTGACCGCATAGAAGTCTATAAAGGGGTTATGCCTGCCAGCATTGGAACAGACGCCTTGGGTGGTGGAATCAATATTACCACCAATCAAGACAGATACGAAGCGTTCGATTTTTCCTATCAGTATGGATCATTCAATACCCATAGAGTTGCGGGTAGTATCACTCGCTCATTCAATGATAAATGGTTTTTCAACTTAAATGCCAACTATAACTACAGCGACAATGACTATGAAATGGAGGTTCAAAATAACCTCTATGATCCTTCGCTTCCTTTCCCGGTCGGCACTGAAACTATCAACGTTCGAAGATTCCACGATGCATTTTCCTCTTTTTTAGGAGACATCAATTTCGGATATATCAATAGAGAAAGACAATTATCATTCAACATCGGAGCTTATGTAACCGCACGAGCGAAGGAAGTACAACATGGAGTAAGAGTTGGGTTTGTTCCTTTTGGAGAAATGGACTATAAAGGTCAGGATACGTATCTGAAATTTGATTTGGAAAAAAATTTCGGTCAAAAGTGGGAAATAAACTATTTAGGAATCGCAGGATACTCAAGGGTTATAGTAGATGACTCCACCCAGTCTATTTACGATTGGAACGGCAATAACATTACTCTAACCAATCCAGCGATAAATAGAGAAAATGGGGCTGAATTGTTTCTGCTCCCTTCTAAATCAGATGTTTATAATTACAATACAGTAAACCGTGTAAGTGTTAAGCGTAATTTCAAAAAAGATATCTCATTAAGCGTGCATCACTTTTTCGCTTACCAAGATCGTACAGGGAGCGAGTCTATAGAAGTTAACTTCATAGGAGGTAGAGATCCAAATGAAACGGGTTTTCAAATTGGAAGAAACATTTCCTCATTGGAGCTTAAAAAATTCTTTTTTGATAGGAAGCTAGAACTACTTTCTACAGTTAAATCCTACCAATACACCACAAAAGGAATTAATACCACGCTTCGTGGAAGAGACCTTGAGGAAATCCCATTAACCACATTGTCGAAGCACGAATGGGGATACAATCTGGCCACAAAGTGGAGTATCAGTAAGAATTTTTTTATTCGTGCATCGTATGAAGATGCCCTGAGGATTCCAACGCAATCAGAAATATTTGGTGATCTGCGGACAGTCATTCCAAACTTTTCCCTCAACCCGGAGAGAAGCAAAAACCTTAATGCAGGTTTTAACGCAAATTTTACCAAAGTCTTTAAAGTCAATTTAAATTATTTCTATCGTTCGCAGCGAGACCTTATTTTTCTACAAATTATTGATTTAGAAACAGCTCAATTTATTAATCGTGATAAAGTGCAAAGTGCGGGATTTGAGCTATCTCTAAGAGGAGAGCCCATAAGAAATCTTACCTATACTTGGAATGTCACCTACTTTGATATTCAGATTAAAGGCGTCAATGATATTCGTGATCAATTCTTGCTTGGTAGTCCCGTGCCTAACATACCCACCTTCTTTTCTAATCTTGGATTAGGTTACACATTAGATGATTTTTTGGCCCAGGATAATCGACTAACTGTAAATGCCGATTTACAATTTATTGATGAATTTTCTTTTATTCAAGAAGGCAACCTACGCAATGATGACAATTGGGTGCCCGTACAATACGCGGTAGATTTAGGGCTTACCTATCATTTCCTTGATAAAATGTCATTCAATTTTCAAGTCAATAATGTCTTTGATCGAGAACTCTTTGACTTCATAAGTGTGCCAAAACCAGGAAGGAACTACGCGGTAAAATTGAGATATCAATACTAAGCAAAACAACAAATTTTTATACACTATCAAATAGATAAAACGATGATCAAAAAAATAAATAAGTTACTAATTATTAATCTTTTGAGCTGTATGGCAATTTCATGCAGTACAAATGATGATACACCTATTACAGAAAAAACAAGTGGATATGTCCTTCATACACAGGTTGCAGGTGAGACCATATCAAACTTTGTACAGTTTTTTGATGAAATTCCGAGTGGTACGGTAGACAACACACAAGGAAAGTCATTTCCAAGTTTTTCCGTCTCTCAGATTTCGGAAAATTTCATTGTTTCCGGGAATGTAACGGGTGCGCAGGAAGGACTCTCTCAGATAAAATTTGATCTGGAGGGAGAAGCATTTGAAAGCGCTTTTCTCCCAACTACCGGTACTACTGGGTTTACAGGATTAAAAGACGCCAACAGTGCTTATTTCGATGACAGAAATAGTGAAAATATTATAGTTTTTGATCCATCTGCCATGCAGAGCAAGGATGTAATAGATATGTCTTCAGTTTACAGGGGGTCGCAATGGACCGGTGTGACTTGGGAAACGTTTGTCGTAAGAGATAATGATCTTTTTGTTTGGTCAAGGCCAGCCATAGCAGGGAGTGGTAGTTTTTATGCTACGGATAGTGCCATTGTCAATCATATTGATTTGACCACCGGTACTTACCAGAGTACCTCTTTCTTTGATGGGCACGGACTATCGAGAAGAAATACAGAAAATTGGGTAGATGAGCAAGGTAATATATTTATGGCCGTAACTTTAGGTAATCCTGGGTCAGGTGCCAGACCTTCCATACTGAAGATACCGGCTGGTTCTACCGGGTTTGACCCAAACTATGAGTTTTTCTTTGTTGATGCCGTAGGAGGTGAAGCTTCCACACTTTTATTACAAACAGCCAGCAATTTTGAATATTACAAAAATGGACTAGCCTATTGTGTAGTCAGTACCACTTTTCCGCCTGAGTTAGCAGCAATCATAGATGAAATTGGACTGAACCCAGCGACTTGGACCCAAGATGATGTGAATAGAGTAGTAGCAATTTTATTTTCAGCTGAAAATGGAAAGTTAGTAGAAATCAACGTAAATGATCAGACTACCAGAGTGATAGAAGGGCTTCCTGTTGTATCCGGTTTTGCATCATCAGTAAACGTGATTGAAGATAAACTATACTTTGCAGCAATAGGTAGCGAATTAAATGCACTTTATGAATATAACCCTACTACTAGCGAATCTGCTAAGTTGTTCGACGTAAGCGCAGGTGGGCAAATTGTCGGGTTTCATAAGATCGGAGAATAAACACGAGTATCAGTAGCTTTTTACCATAAAAAAGGAGGTGCTTGCTTTTACCGGTACGTACCTTCCTTCAATTTGCAAGCAGCCATTCTTGTTCTCATAATGCATAAAGCTTTTGCCAGATAGCTTGCGTATCGTGGAAAACAAATCATTTAGAGGTTGGAGTTTTTCGAAATGTAGACTAAATTATTTCATACATAATACTTTAAAAACCTATTTAGTGTCTCTAAGAAAACAGTATCTTTTGAAAAAAACGATGTTTCTAGCCTTACAGAGTGTGTTTTTTGAAATTTCGATGTACAAATAGGTCGTTTAACCCGAAAAATTCGGGTGTTATTCATTGAGATGAAGGAACACGGTGAATAGGAGGTAATTGATTTTGAATGAGAGGACAACATCGTTCCCCAAATTTGAGGAATCAAAAATCATTCTGTATGAATA
>JBCCLN010000159.1:0-9171 GCA_039026865.1 Bacteroidota bacterium
TGCCATCCTCTTCAGTTTTTAGCTCGTCAAACTCTTCCATAGACGAATCATTGCAGGCACTAACAATGAAAATGAACAAACAGGCCAGATACGCATAAATTAACTTTTTCATAGGTCTTAAATTTTAGATGTGTATTTGATTTCGCAACAATTTAGACGACCCATAGAAAAAAGCAGACCCAAAATACAACCCATCCCTACTCACGAAATATTATGATCTGAATAGTTTTCTTCTGAAGCAGTAATAGTCTTTGTGTAGGGATGGGTTGTATTTTGGGTCTGCTTTTTTCTATGGGTCGTCTAAATTGTTGCGAAATCAAATACACATCTAAAATTTAAGACCTATGAAAAAGTTAGTTTATGCGTATCTGGCCTGTTTGTTCATTTTCATTGTTAGTGCCTGCAATGATTCGTCTATGGAAGAGTTTGACGAGCTAAAAACTGAAGAGGATGGCACAGTCGGCGGCCCTGATCGCGAACCGCCATTACCAGATTAATTTACCTACATATCAAAAGCTTACATCTTCTCATGAATGTAAGGAAAAGTTAAAAAGGCAGCTTCTGTAAGCTGTCTTTTTTTGTGTTCTTAGCGTGAGATGGAAATTTTTTTTAAGGCTTATTGGACTATAATCATATTAATAGGAATATTCTTCCATACTCCCTCATCGGCCAATACCAGATTTGATTCGTTATATAACTTGGCGAAGAATGACACATCTACTATTTCAGCTGACAAAGCGCTTAGGGAGGCTATTCAGCAAGAAGAACCAGCATGGATTGCAAAGGCTTTCTATCTGAAAGGTTATAGGTACAGAAAACATGCCATGTATTATGAAGCATTAAAATCCTACTTTAAAGCATTAAAGTTTTATAGAATTACTGAAAATATTACATGGCAACAATATACATTGCAAAATATTGCACTTATTTATTCTGACGCAGGTTTCGTTAATGAATCACTTAGTGTATACGAAGATGCACTGGTCTTGGCTAAGAAGATAAAGAATTTAACCGTAATTGGCGACATTCATTATCAATTGGCCAAGACACATAGATATTTGAAAAATTATGATCGGGCAGCTCACTATCTAATGCTTGCAGAAAAACAGGACTCACTGGAAGATGATCAGATAGGTTTGTATGAAATAAAACTAGAACGATGGGCAATTGCTAGTCAACGGAAAGATAGTACTGCTGTCATGCGTTATGCCAGTCAGATAGATGGGGTGCAAGACCTACCTTTAGATTATCGCATGAGGTACCTGAATAATTTGGGGCACGCGCTTTTGATATCAAAACAATTAGATTCTGCTAGGGTCACGTTGTTTCAGGCCTTAACGGATAATGATACTGCAAAAGTAAATCATGAAATTATTGCTGAAATGTACCGAAATCTAGCGACAGTCGAATGCCTTAGAGGAGATAGTACAGTTGGAATAGAATTGTACGAAGCAGCACTTGCTTTTTACGATATGAATAAGAGTGATGTGAAGCTTGTCAATCTAATTGATCTACTTTATAATATATATCACAAGCGTAATATTATCCAGCGCTCAGATGAGTTCCATCATTACTTAGCTGATTATACAAGGAACATGACGCAACTTTATGAACAAGTAAAAAAAGCTCATATTCAATATCAGGTACAAGCGGCTACTTATAAATATGAATCGGAGATGCATGAGGAGTCACTTGCACAACAACGGATGTGGTTTTACTCTGGTCTAGCTGTTACGAGTATAATAGTTCTCGTTCTTATTCTTCTTTATCATCATCAAACACGGCAGAAACAGAAAGTCGTCAAAAAGGTGGTGGAAGATATTGACTCTTTACTTAATGTAAAACGTGTTTCTTAAGGCTTGTGTCAACTTTTGTAATTGATCACTCAGCCTTGCATATTTGTCCAATAGGGTGTTGAACAACCCCATCAGCTCCCTCGGATCCAATTCTCCCTTTTCCAGTTCTTCTCGCATGAGCCTAGCTTTTTTAAGCAGTTCATTGATGTAAACATCATTACCGCTTTGCGGCTCTTCTCTGAGTTGGTCTAAAGGAGTAGTTGGTCGTAATATCATCTCGCCTTTATCTTCTAAAAACCACTCAATATTTAAATCAGAAAATTGTGGATGTTTCTTTATTTGGATCAATTTACTAACATTCAATGATTCGCCTACATCCAAGAATCTTGCAGAAAACCCCATAGTACGACAAAATTGTGACTTATTAATGCCTTTGGCTTTCAGATAAGCGAGAAGCTTTTACATTTCTGTCATAAGGATTATGCACTAAATTTATCGAGGAGAATTTTATTTTTATTATTAAAATATTATATTTGTAACACTCATATTCTCCTAAAAGCTAAAGATAACAATATGGTGAATAAAACATTATTTCACCTCATGGAAGTGGTATGTTCATCTGATTTGAGGTGTAAGTGTACCACCACTTCAAAACCATTTTATGAACACTTACTAGATAATAGCCATGACAGCTTACGGACATAGTGAGGCACTACCATGGGATACTGTCAGTGAATTCATTGCCTGTATGGATGTGTATTTGGATGCCGATGATGTTACCATGGATCAGAAAAGGCAAGTGGCTACTTTACAGGTTGCCACTGCCTTTGTTGCAAATACTGGAAGTACCTATGCAGAATTGAGTCGACTACAATGGAGGGATATATGCAATGCCTCCAAGTATTACTTCAAGACTGAAAAAAGGGCAGCTATTCAACTGCCTGAACATTTTACAAGGCAGGTTGAGCGTACATTTGGGTCATTAGAATTGCGTAATACTAGTGAACTCCTAATGGCTCCTTTATTTGAAAACTATGCCAATTTATCCGTTGAGGGATTTTCATGTCTACTGCATGAAGCATTTGAAAAAATAGGTATTTCAGGTCGACATTGTTTACTTACCTGTTTGCGCCAAACATTTGGCAAAATGCTGTATGAAAATATGAACGAATTTGATGAGTATTTAGCAAAGAAACTGATTGGGGAACAACTTGGCTTAGCAGAACATAGCGTGTCTGATTTCTTAAGCCTGAATTGATGACAGGTGTAGTCTCACTTACTTGAATACAAGATTTATTCTTAAATTTACTACATTCATCAAATAAATGACAGTATTCTCAACAGTTCAAAATGACTTACACTATTTTGCTTTTGGGTATTTCTATACCACGATATATCATCAATAACCGCATTTATCGAAGTGAATATGATTACTATGAATATAGTGACGGGGTAGCTACATCTTTCAATAGTCGAGAGGTAGAAAAAAGGGACAATGCTGTAATTTTAGCTGTACTTTGTTTGTTTACGTTCGTTTGGATCAAGTATAGCAAGAAGGAAAATCGTAAAAGAGTTGTATGGAGTCATGTATTATCCATTCTATTCTTTGCAACCCTAGGTATTCTACTACTTATCAGCTGATTAAATGCCTCGCTGTACAAGTTCTCAGAATTCATTAACGTTTCGTGTTTTCCAGATGTTTCTATAGTGCCATCTTCAAGCACGAAAATATGATCGGTGTGACGAGCAATCCTCACATTATGAGTAACGAGAATAACGGCAACATTATCTTTAATTTCACTCAGAATATGAAAAACAAAACGTTCCGTTTTTTTGTCCATAGCTGAAGTTGGCTCGTCAAGTAATAGGATTTCTGGTTTAGCATATAAAGCTCGTGCAATTGAGATTAGTTGTTTTTGTCCACCAGATATGTTAATCCCATCTTCACCTATTCTGGTAAAATAACTATCTGGAAACACTTCAAAAAACTGGTCGAAACCATACTCTTTACAAAAAGCTATGACTCCATCCTTATGTTCGTAGGGATTATCAAGACAAATATTGTCAATGACAGAACCATTGAATATCTTAACATCTTGTTGGACAACTCCCAGTAGTTTTCTCCAACTATTTAAGTCAATATTATTAATTTCCTTGTCATCAATTGTTATTGAGCCACTATCAATTTGATAATGTCGTTCCAATATTTTAAGTAGAGTACTTTTCCCAATCCCACTTTGTCCTAGGATGGCTATCTGCTGCCCTTTTTGAATGGAGAAATTAATGTTGTGTAATAGACTCGATCTTCCAGGAAAACTAAAAGATATATCTTTCACGTCGAGAGCTTGTATTTTTAGAATAACTTCATCCTGTTGCAAGTATTCAGGTTTCATAGAAGTGAACTCGTACATGCGATTGAAGGCTACCTTTGCCTCTTGGATTTGGATGTTAGCGTTTGTTAGTCGATTGATGGCAGGTATAAGTCCTCCTACAATGGAAATAATTGCGACCATTTCTCCAATCGTGATTATATCACTTAGGACTAGGTAGGAACCTAAACCCAATAACCCGATTATCAGAAGTGAGGCGAGAAGTTCAATTGTAAGGTTAAACCTTATTTGAATGTGACTTAGGTTATAAATGCGCTCTTGAAAAAAAACGTAAATGGTGTTGGTAATGGATGAGAAATAGCTCTCTTTACCATAGTTTTTTATTGTTTCCACTCCTTCTACCGTATCAATATAGTTACTTTCATTCAATGCATAGCTCCGCATAACCTCAAACTGAGCTAGATGAATCTTACTATCATACAACATCACCAATGCGAAAAATAACAACATCGATGCTATAACAGTCAGCCCAATTGTAGTAGAATAGAAAAAAACGAACAATACGGAAGAAATAATTATCAGAACATCAATAACCACTACCCCAAGAACATAGCTTATAGTATTTTGAATGCGTCTTGTATCATTCATTCGAGCGATTAGTTCTCCTGTCTTGCGATTATCAAAAAAATTTAAGGGTAAATTAATTATGGCACTGTAAAAATGTTCTATGATTCGTATATTAAAATCCTTGCTCTGCCTAATCAGAAAAAGACTTCTTAAATAATTTAGAAAACTTCTTGCAATCAGTAGAATACAAAGTAGTGCAATACCAAGCCATAGCTGAGAATAGCTCTCATTTGGTAGTATTTGGTCAAAAAGCTGTTGAGAAAATATAGCCGTTGCCAGGCCAAACAAAGCTATAAGGGCTCCGAAAACCGAGGCCATAGTAAAGAAACTAACATCTTCTTTAACAATTTTAATAAACCAAGACCATTTAGATTGAGTGATCGTCTTTTGAGGTATAAATTTTGGTGTTGGATTTAGAACAAGCATTTTTTTTGAAACCCATTGCTGTTCTAGCTCTTTTTGTGAGCAATAAGTTAGACCTATGGAGAAGTCTGGATTACCAAGTAGGTACTTTCCTTCCTTAATATTATAAAGTACCACATAATGTTGGGTTTTGTTATGGGTAATCGTGTGCAATATTACTGGTTTATTAATGTCTTTAAGGTGCGACACATCGGCCTCAAACCCTTCTGCTTCAAACCCAAGTTTTAAAGCGGCCTGATATAGTCCTAACATAGTGGTTCCTCCTTCAGTAGTGCCACTCATTTGTCTTAATTTCTCTCTATCATGACTACCTCCATAATATTGAATAATTGAAAGTAGACAGGCAATGCCGCAGTCCGATTGGTCTATTTGAGAAACAAAGGTATTTTTAATTTTACTATTCACTGAGTTGCAGAATTAGAATGATAAATTATCGATGAGTACTGCGGCTTTGGTTTCACCTGTGAATTGTCTAACCAAAGCACCATTCTGGTCATAAACAAAGATAGCAGGCGTGGATACGGTCCCAAATTTCTTTGAGATTTGCTCATTACTCAATTGATAAACACTCAATATTTCATAGTCATATATTTTATATTTATCATGAAATAATCGGAGGTCAACAATATTTTCAGAAGAAAGAAGAAGTATTTTACAATTGGCAGGAAAGTCAGAAATGTTATCAATAATCTCCTTCATCTCATATTCACAAAAATCACATTGAGTACTAAACAAGATGACGGCAGTCGGGATCGAGAACGCCCTAAGGGAGTCTTTTATTCGGATATCAGTACCTGACAATGATTTCAATTCGATATCAGGGAATTGAGAAATTCCAGATTGAACTTCTTTTTTATGCCTTATACCAGATACAGCGAATATCGTCAAAGTGACAATGGCTAATATCGGGACTATTATTAGTAACTTTTTCATCTAAGAATAACTTACAGTTAGGAACAAAATCAACGAAGCCCAAAGAAGTAACCCTACGCCATAACTAATAAGTGTCACTACAAGCATGCTTAAATAGTCTGTATTCAATAGTTTTTTCAGGAAATAAGCGACGACAAGTATGTACAATAGTTCAAATAAATTAGCCATCTGCAAGGGGTAAATAAACCAATTAGATAGACTCTCAATGTTGGTGATACTCAATGCAGAAAATGGATAGAAATATCGAAATTCCAGCAGATCGTATTCAGTTTCAAAGAAGTAGAACCATATAAACTTTACAATCTTTGGGAGAAGGAAAATAGGCTCGCAAACGAGAATAACGCTAAACACCTTAGCGAACGATATTTTAAGGCTTTGAATAAACAAGCCTGTGTAAACTGAGCTGGTTGCATATACTAGCTTAACCAAGTAAAGCAAAGGAATGAAGATGTAGCTCATCCAGAAATACTCTTTCTGTTTATCTAGTATAGAAATTATCCTGTCATAGCTTAATTGATCCTTAAAGTGGTTAATGAAAAGCATATCATCAACCAGATAAATCTCAGATATGGTGGATAAAGCAATAGCCGCTACACATATCAGTATAAAATAAAGCCATTTGTTATAATTCAGAAGCGCAACATTTGTATTCATTTTCCAAGTATTATTTCAATATATTTCTTTAGACTTCGGCCGGTTGAATGGTTCTCATGTTTAGCCATTAGTTCATTTTTAGGTAAGTTAAATTCAATTCTGCCTTTATTGAGAAGCGCGAAATCATCACAGATATCGGTAATAAGATCTAATTGATGGGAGGTAATCAGAATAGACTTACCCTCCGTTCTTCTATCTTTAAATAAGGCTTCAATCTTTTGGATCATAAGGAAATCAATCCCGTCGAACGGCTCATCGATTACCAGATATTTCGGATCGTGAAGTAAGCTTGCGGCCAGAGAGACTTTACTCTTCATCCCCTTAGAATATGTCTCGATGTATTTTTTTTCATTGATTTCAAAAAAGTCCAAGAGCCATTTAATCCTATCAATGTAGTAAGTCGTTGGTAACGCATGCATCTCTGCCAAAAAGGTGAGATACTCTTTTGACGAGAATTTCTCAATGTAAATGGGCTCCTCAAATACATATCCAAACTTCCTTTTTTGTACTAAGTCGGACTTATTTAGTACCTGGTTATCTATGAGAATATGTCCCTTTTTCGGGTGTATTAGACCTGAAATAATTCTTATCAATGTTGACTTACCAGCGCCATTAACTCCCAATAGGGCTTGAATTCTCCCATCACCAATTGTAAAATTCAGGTTATTCAACACCTTTATGCTACCTAGCGAGATATGAAGGTCTTTTATTTCAATCATGGAGATAATGCTTGGTTTTTTTGATTTGAATAAATAGAATAACTATCAGAATGGTCATTAAACCCATCAAATGGTAAATCATATTCATATACCATAATACAAGGGACACAAACGACAGAATTGTGACAAGCCCAATAAAAAACAATTTTCTTATTAGATTGCCCTGACTAGGTTTGTTACTAAAAAGTTGGTGGGCAATATTTCCTGATAAAAGCCCTGTAAGTAATATGACCAATGATATCAATGTGCTTTCAACTCCCGAAAATTCAGATAACAAGGACAAGAGAATAGATGATAGTGCAATGCCAGACCCAAACCATAGAAAATATGTAACGTTATGGATATAAAGAAGTCTTCTGATATCGACACCTGTTATAGAAACTGTCTCAGAGTTTATTTCGAGACTGTTAATGGGGTCAATAAACTTCTTTATAAAAAAGAAAACGATTAAAAGTGTAGTAGTCGGAATCTGTGATTGAAGGTTCTGAATTAGAAAATCAATCGTAAAAGTAGTCAAGGGATAAATAATATAACCACCTCTCAATTGATACCGAATAACTAGATTAAAAAGATTCATACTCTTGAATCAGTCTTCTGACAACGGTTTAAAACGTTTCAAGGTACGGTGTTCATGAAAAGGCTTCGCATCAATTATAGCGATCACAATGAGAGGATAGACCAGTAAGAATATCAAGCTTAAGGCCCAAGAACTAATGAGTACTTCATATTGATAATATGCGAACTTTATACTCATCAGATAAATAAGGTTTGCAGCGAGCTTGTCATGTTGTTCATTGGTAAGAGACAAGAACAGCCGAAAAGCCTGGAAGAAAAATAGCAATGCTACCAGATTGAAGGTAATGTTAAGGGCTCTCTGGACACTCATATATCGTCTTGATAATAGTACCAGCAGAGAACCCGCTAAAGAATATAGAGTAATCAGCCCAGCCGATAAGAGTACTAGATTAAGATTATTTGCGTCATTTTTCCAAGTCAAACAGAATGCCAGCATGACCAAGCATGTGAATAACTTGATATTTACTAACTCAGAAAGATAGAACAAGAGTGCTCTTCTCTTGTTCGATATAGGGATAGTCAGCAAATATTGAACATCTAAAAGATTAGAGTGCTGAAGCCGAACCAAATCATACATCATAAGAATAATTACACTGAAAACGGGTAATGTTGACAAGAACCTATAATATGCAAAAAACAAAGAACCAGCCAATGCTAGGATAAAAACAAATACTATACTGCTATAATACAGTGCACCCTGTTTTCTGAAATACAGAATATTCGAATATTTTATTAGAGACAGTAGCACATCATTAGTTTAACTAGTTGAATAAAGAAGAGTCATAGGTAAATGACTCTTCGAATCCTAAAGGATCTATTTATGTGATCCTGTGCGAGCATACATGCAGCACCTGCAACTGCACCACATACAAAACAAGCCAAGCCATAAGCTAATCCAATTCCATAACATACCCAGTCCTCAGTTGAAGGCCATCCACCTTGAACTTGTTCCATTTGTGATAAAGAAAGTGTTTTCATCGTAAAAGATTTTAGTTAAAAATTATATTTTGAGCTTCAATGATAGAGTGTGAGTAAAAAACAAAAAAGATAATCGTCTGAAATCATGTAAAATTTACTTACATAAATACTGAACTCAATTAAATCATATTAAAA
>JBCCLN010000160.1:0-9149 GCA_039026865.1 Bacteroidota bacterium
CTCTTATTCATGCGGCAAACAGCCGCTACAGAAGTGATCATGTTTTTGGACATGATTACCGCAGGCTCAAAGCCAGATTAGGGCCCAAAGCAGCTAAATGTGCGATGGCTCGTAAAATGGCGATCATCTATTTTC
The DNA here is from genome assembly GCA_039026865.1 of Bacteroidota bacterium. Lineage (GTDB taxonomy): Bacteria > Bacteroidota > Bacteroidia > Cytophagales > Cyclobacteriaceae > Ekhidna. The sequence goes on from JBCCLN010000160.1 coordinate 136, forward strand.
ATATGATGACTAAAAAAGAAGCGTTTAATCCCGAAATAGTTCGGCTAAACCAAACCAAATTAAAAGAAAAACGAAGTAAAAGCCTTGAACAACAACTGGCTGCCCTAAAGAAGGCTGCTTAAGGTGGGTTAAATCTCAACATCTATCCAATCATTAATTGCATCTTGAATAGAAACTCCTGATGTAAAAAGTTATAAGTAGGGTCCATGCGGATCGGCCGATGAAAGTATGACTTAGAAGGATCGTGATTGTGTTTTGATCAAAGAATATTTTAATACCATTTTGTTTGACTTCTATAACCTATCGTTCCTATTTTACATTTTTTCTAAATGATAGTTTATATAGCACAGATCATGGTAAAAAACAGAACTTTGATCATGTCTTTTATGGTATTGTATTTTCTTTTAATAAGTAAGTCACGTTGAGAGATGGAACTACTCAAACTACCAGAATTCAATATTCGGATAAGAGATACTGAAATTTTTTGTCTAATTCGTAAAAAATGGGTGTATTTAACTCCTGAAGAGTGGGTGAGACAACATTTTTTGAATTTGCTGATTCACCATTTTGATTATCCGAAGGGTTTGATGCGCCTAGAGCATACGTTAGTCTATTTTAAGAACTCGAAGCGATCAGATATTATGGTATTAAATCGTTATGCTAGAATATTTTTATTAGTAGAGTGTAAAGCGCCAAGCGTTTGTCTTGATCATAAAGTTGTTAATCAACTATCTGAATATAATAAAGTGCTTTCATCAAAATATGTCGCAGTGTCAAATGGATTAAAGCATTTCGTCTGGGAGAAGAAGGATAATGAATACATGCAGCTTGAAGAGTTTCCACGTTATTATTAATAATCAATATATAATCGTATTTTTACGATTCTGTAGCGTTTGAAAATATAAGCCACATAAAAAAGCATACAGATGAAATACTTAATTCAAAGAGTTCTTCTGCTCTTAAAAAACTTTTATTTTGCATCAAGCCTATTTTTTACCATTTGGTTAGCTTTTGTAGACAATAATAATCTGTTTTTTCAAGCACGGATAGCAAATAAACACGGCGAGCTGATCAAAGCAAGAAAATTTTATCAGGATAAAATTTTGGAGGTAAAGAACGAACAAGCTGCCTTAGAAAGTAATCTAAAGCTGCTTGAAAAACTTGCAAGAGAAAAATATTTGATGAAGAAAGAAGATGAGGATTTATACATCGTCTTAAAAGAGCACTGATGAGGATTTCCTTAGTTTTCGTATGGGTTTTTTTGTCCTCTGTTGTTTTCGCTCAAAATAAACTTTCCGATAGAATTTATTTTGGCGGAGGAGGAGGATTCAGTGCAAGTTCCAGCCAGACAAATATTAGCGTATTTCCCCAAGTAGGTTATAAAATCACCGAGCCCTATTCGATAGGAGTAGGTTTAATATATCAATATGTTAAATATGACAACCCCATTGATCAATCCGTATCTAATTATGGTTGGAGTGTATTTAATCGATTCAATATTTTAGAGCAATTCTTTGTCTATGCTGAATTTGAACGACTAACCTTTGAGTTTTTTACAGATACCTCTTTTGAGCGAACAGATCGAGAAGGATATAATAGCTTACTTTTAGGAGGCGGCTTTTCTAATAGAATTGGCGGTAATGCCGCATTTAACACCACAGTACTTTACAATGTGCTATATTCTTCCGATGAAACAAGCCCTTACAATAGCCCATGGGTTATTCGAGCTGGAGTAGGTTTAGGAATGTTTTAATTTCAAAACACTGTTTCTATTCGAAGAGATTTCAATACGCTCTTATACTTCTTATGGTGTTTTTTGTATTCATGTGTAGGTGCAGAGGTCACGACCTCCCAATTCTTGTCAACACGATGAAAATCATAAAACCTTCGTTCAAGAGGTATCTCTTTTTTTGTAATTAGCGCTCTTTTCGGACGCACCTTAAAGCCCAAGATCTTCACTGGATCATCAGAGTGCATATACGACTTAAATGCACTCTTAACGGGGGTCTCAGCATCTACGAGAATAAAGTAGGATTGTGCCTCGTCGTTTATTGGTTCAGGAGGTGCGAAATAAGTAATTGTTAGATAAGTAAACGACGTATCTAACAAAGACGGAGAAAGTTTTATTACATATTCATTATCTGTAATAACCCAATGTTTTGGCTTTTTGAAACTAAAAATCAGCTCCGGGTCCTTAAACGATACACGTTGGGATAGGAGGTCTGTTGAGTAAAATAAAACCATTAAACTGATAGTAATCCGCATATCTTTCGTTTATTGTTGCTCAAAGAACGCTGAATCATTTTTTCTATATCTCAAGATCCTATGTTATAGATATAATCTTTTAATCCATAGACTTACTTCTTAAAAAATAGACTTTTAATTTTTTGAAAGCCTGATTAACTTACTCTTAATTTTTTCAATTCTGTATTCTAAAGACAAAAACTATAATTGATCTTCTTTTTATGAAATTTTTTCACTGATAAATTTCCTGCGTTCTATTTAAAAATTATACGGTGATTGGTTCATTACTGCTCATCTTCTGACAAGATTATCAATGTTTTAACATTTATGTCGATAGATTGGGTTTTTAGCAATATTGTTTTATAAAAATTGAAGAAGTTATTTTTTTAAAGATACTCCCAATTTATCGCCTAATTGTCTAAGGTCGTTGACCACAGGATCCAATAAATCAATGCCATTTTTCAATCGTTGCTCTGTTATTTTTCGTTCAGGGTCGCCAGGAATGAGTACACTATCCACACCATTAATGGTTTCAGACCTTCGGAACCTTTTGATCCAATTGTCCATATGAGATTTAAATTCTTCTCCATCTCGAAAAGCATCAATTCTCATTGCGCCAAAGAAATGCCCAAGACCATCCCCCACAGGATTAGGTGCAGGATCTATAAATGCGACGAAAGGCGGAACCCAAGGACCATAATTAGCTCCGGAGAGTACTGCAGATAATATATCAACCACCGCTCCAAGGGCATAACCTTTATAAGATCCATGCTTCTGATCACCCCCAAGCGGCCGCATAGATCCTCCTTTGATTAAGCCTCTAGCATCAGTCGTTACATTTCCTTCTCCGTCTTGTAACCATCCGTATGGAGCTTCTTGCTCCTTTCTTTGAAGCACCTCTAGTTTTCCATTTGCTGCTGTGGTGGTTGCCATATCCAGTACAAAAGGAGGTTGGTCTTTTGCAGGTATAGCAATGGAAATAGGATTGGTGCCTAGCAGTCGTTCTTTTGAGAAAGTGGGAGAAACTAATGGGCTGGCATTAGTCAAGGATATGCCAATACAATCTTTTTCTAGCGCCATCATCGCATGATAACCTGCGATCCCATAATGATTCGAGTTTTTAACTGCTACCCATCCTGAACCCACCTTTTTGGCTTTTTCTATAGCTATCTGCATTGCATAAGGGCCAACAACCAAGCCAAGTCCCAAATCGCCATCCACTACAGCAGTAGAAGGGGTTTCATGCGTAATGCTAATCTTAGGTTGGGCATTAAGCCGGTTCTTTTCCTGGAGACGTATATAACCGGATAAGCGGGCAACGCCATGAGAATCAACACCTCTAAGGTCAGCACTAACAAGTACTTTAGCTGCTTGTTCGGCGTCAATTTCAGGACATCCTGCTTTTATAAATACCTCCTGAGCAAATTTTTTCAATTCATCTGCAGAAAAAATCATCCAGCAAAAATAACAGACTAACGTGCTTGGAGCTTACGTAGTACATTAAAGAGTATTCCTTCTTTTAAGGCGTATGCGGATACGCGAATATCTGAAAGACTCAGTTTACCGATAATAAAATCAATCAGTACACATGCAACCACAATCATATCTACACGCATTTCTATCATACCTGGTACGCTAAGGCGTTCTTTACGGTTTTTTTTGATGAGTCCCGGATATATGTCATTAAATGCTGAGATATTAAGGGGAAGCTCAGTTTCATTTTCGTCTACGGTTTTTTCTTCAAGTGCACAATGAATATCGCTTAAGGTATCAAAAGCTCCCGAACATCCAATAAGAGTGGTTGGCTGGTGTTCTTTACATAACTCAAAGAGTGAAGTTAGTTCATTTTTAAAAAACTCATGAAGGTCATCAATTTCCTCTTTGGTGATCGGATCATTTTTATGGAATCGTTCAATTAATCGTTGACATCCCACTTCAAAGCTCTGCATCCAATAAGCCTTGTAAGAATCAGCGATGATAAACTCAATGCTTCCTCCACCAATATCCATAATGAGGCTTTTTTTTGCCCCAATATCCAGAGCTTCTTTAGCACCCAAATGGATGAGTTCGGCTTCTCTCAATCCTGAAATAATTTCAATTTCAATACCTGTAAGCCTGTTGATTTCCTTTGCTAAGGCCTTTCCATTACTAGCGCTTCTAATTGCACTGGTTGCTGTGGCAAATATTTCCGAGATGTTATGCCTTACAATGATTTCTTCAAACTCCAAAATCGTATGTAATGCTCTTTCCCAGGCTTGAGGCGTAATTTCACCCTTGTTTATGCCTTTTTCTCCGATTTTTACCGGTTTCCGGTCTCTATACAAAATAGTATGACCACCTTTTTCTACCTCTGCAATTACAAGGTGAAAAGTGTTCGTACCTAAATCTATTACTGCAACTCGCATAAATGTTGCAATTTAATCTGCCTTGCTTATTCACTAGCGTAACATTCGATCGAAATCAGTAATTGATTTATTGTGAGTTAATATTCAAAGCGGTCTAATTTTTAAATCATTAAGTTTGAGAAAGAAATTTTGCTTTTTACTTGAACAAATAACCAATTATGCAACGAGTTAAACCTATATAAATAACTATGCTACTCGTAAAGTTAAAAGTTGAGCATCCGGAATTTCTGAATAATTTTAGCGTAGAAGGTGAAAATGTGAATGATTGAAAAAGTGATTTCTTCTCAGGAATAGGCTAACAATCAATTGTATTTATCTTTGATTCATTCCTGGGATTAAATTCTCGTAAATCAGAATCACAAACCGCGATGATTGAGATTGTAAATATTTGATAATAATGAGTTACAAAATCTGTCATAATCAACAACTATGAATAAGGAGAAACCCAAAACCGCTACTAACATTCAATCCACCTCAGAAAAAATCGCTCGTTTGGAATCGATGAACGATGAAGCTCTTAAAGGAGGAGGTGAGAATAGAATTTCGAAACAACACGAAAAAGGAAAACTTACTGCCAGGGAGCGTATTGATTTATTGTTGGACGAAGGCTCCTTTCAGGAAATTGGAAGGTTTGTGACTCATCGAGCAACTGATTTTGGAATGGATAAGCAGAAATTTTTAGGAGATGGAGTAGTTACCGGATATGGAACCATTGAAGATAGGTTAGTGTACGTCTTCAGTCAGGACTTTACTGTGTTCGGTGGATCGCTTTCGGAAACTTTTGCCGAAAAGATTGTGAAAATTATGGATATGGCCATGAAGAATGGCGCTCCTGTCATTGGACTAAATGATTCCGGTGGCGCACGCATCCAGGAAGGAGTGGTTTCACTTGGTGGCTACGCGGATATTTTCTACCAGAATACACTTGCTTCCGGTGTAATTCCACAAATCTCAGCAATATTGGGTCCGTGCGCGGGTGGAGCTGTCTATTCGCCTGCAATCACTGATTTCATATTTATGGTAGAGCAGACAAGCTATATGTTTATTACTGGTCCAAATGTAGTAAAAACGGTTACACAAGAAGAAGTGAGTAGCGAAGAACTCGGAGGAGCCCAAACTCATGCCACAAAAAGTGGGGTTACTCATTTTGCCTGCACAAATGAGGTGGAGTGTATTCGGCAGATCAAACAGCTCATGAGCTACTTGCCTTCTAACTGTGAAGAGGAGCCTCCCAGGTTGGAATATACGCCAGGTGATGAGGCAAGAAATGAGCTAGATAATATCTTACCAGATAATCCGAATCAACCTTACGATATGCACCAAGTGATCAATGGCATCATTGATAAGGATACATTTTTAGAAGTTCATAAAGACTTTGCTGAAAACATTATTTGTGGTTTTGCGCGATTAGCTGGAAGAAGCATTGGCGTTGTAGGGAATCAACCAATGTTTTTAGCAGGAGTGCTGGGAATCCATTCCAGTAAAAAAGCCGCCAGGTTTGTTAGGTTTTGTGATAGCTTTAATGTACCGTTATTAGTTTTGGTAGATGTGCCTGGATTTTTGCCCGGCACTGATCAAGAATGGAATGGAATTATCACCAGTGGGGCTAAGTTACTTTATGCCTTTAGTGAGGCTACCGTCCCTAGAATCTCGGTAATTATCAGAAAAGCTTACGGAGGAGCGTATGATGTGATGAATTCTAAGCATATAGGAGCTGATATGAATTTCACATGGCCTACAGCGGAAATTGCAGTAATGGGTGCTCAGGGTGCTTCTGAAATTATTTTTAGAAAGGAGATAGCCAATGCAGAAGATCCGAATGCGAAACTGCAAGAGAAGATCAACGAATACACAGAAAAGTTTGCCAATCCATACATTGCTGCAGCAAGAGGCTTTATAGATGAAGTAATTCTCCCTCACAATACCAGAATAAAACTCATTCATTCATTTTCGATGTTAGAAAATAAGGTGGATAAACTTCCCAGGAAGAAACATGGTAATATTCCGCTTTAATTGGTTGACTTATGTGGTAATTATCCTGTTCGGATGCGAAAAACCGCAAGAATACGCATTCATAATTCCTAAGAATGCAAAGCAAATGCTTTCGGGAGATTCCTCGAAAACATGGATTCTAGCAAAAAAATTTAATAACAAAACTCGAATGAACATGGAAGGTTGCTTTCTCAAGTATTCCCAAACCTTTCGATTTAATGGAACGATGAAGGACAACGCCGAAGAAAATAGAGGTTGTGGAGAAACACTTGAGGCAACCTGGAAATTTGTGAAATCACCCGACAAAAAGTATTACTTAAAACTAGAGGGAAAGAAGGTTGGAGAGTTGCTAAATATTGAGGAAGACTTTAAGTATTTTAAGATTTTACATCTTTCTGATTCAATCATGCAGCTTCAATATTATCATAAGCAGTTCTCAAATAAATTCACACAAATTACAGACTATTGGGTTCCTGAAGGAACTAAACTAAAAGACCGAAATTTTCATTGGTAAATCAACAAACACAACAAAAATGGATAGTAAAAGCAACGAGTTTCTATATAAATATCTCAACAATGCTTCACCAACAGGTTTTGAAGCTGAAGGCCAAAAGATTTGGCTTGAATACATTAAACCTTATATAGATGATTATGTAGTAGATACTTACGGAAGTGTGTATGGGGTGGTTAATCCTGAAGCTAAATATAAAGTGGCAATAGAGGCACATGCAGACGAGATCAGTTGGTTTGTGAACTATATTACAGATAAAGGCTATATCTATGTTGTAAGAAATGGTGGTTCAGATCATCAAATCGCCCCTTCCATGCGTGTCAATCTCCACGCAAAAGAAGGAATAGTAAAAGGAGTGTTTGGATGGCCAGCCATCCATGTTAGAAAAGATAAAGAAGATCACCCTACCCTCAAAAACATATGTATTGATGTTGGTGCTGAAAACAAAGAGGAGGTGGAGAAAATGGGTATTCATCCTGGAACTGTGGTTACCTTCCAAGATGAACTTTTTGAGATGAATGATAAATATATTGTGGGTAGAGCCCTGGACAATCGAGCTGGTGGATTCATGATTGCAGAAGTAGTGAGAAGAGTTTCTGAAAATGAGATTGAGTTGCCCTTTGGGCTTTACGTGGTTAATTCAGTACAAGAAGAAATTGGTTTGCGTGGAGCAGAAATGATTTCACGAAGGATAAAACCTGATATTGCCATCGTGACAGATGTGACCCATGATACGCAATCACCCATGTATGATAAGATCACAAGTGGAGATATGACGGCCGGTAAAGGTCCGGCCGTTACCTATGGGCCCGCAGTACAAAACAAGGTTCGAGATATGATCATCGATGTTGCGGAAAAAAACGAAATCCCATTTCAACGTATGGCTGCATCCAGGACAACGGGTACAGACACTGACGCGTTTGCTTATTCTGATATTGGAGTTGCTTCGGCTTTGATCTCACTGCCATTAAAGTATATGCACACTACGGTAGAGACAGTACATAAAGAGGATATTGAAAATGTGATACGTCTTATTTATGAAACCGTGATCCAGGTAAAAGAAGGGCAGGATTTTCGTTACTTTAAATAATTGACACATATACCGAAATAAAAACCGTCACGTAAAAAATAAAAGAAAAATAACGAAAGGAAGAAACAAGAGAATTAGAACAGGATTCAGGAGCAGATGCTAAGAGAACCCTTTAGGAAAACAGTTATCAGGACATATGACTGGAATGTGAAATTTAATGTTGATCCAGTTTTAATGAAAATCAAGGAACAATAAAGAGTAATAGAGCTTTTCAAATACAGGTACTCTTACTTTAAAGGTCACTCTGAAAACTCAGTTCAAGAATTTAAGGTAGCGGTTTTTTCCTGAGATAAGACGTCAAAACGAGTTTAGCAGCTTTAAATAAGTATTTTGATAACGAAGTATCAGAAAAAAAGATCATCTCAAAAATTGAAAGTGGGTTTTAGAGGTGCCCTAAAAATCAAACTTGAAATTATTGGACTACAGATGGGAGATCCTTCCTTTCACTTTCTATTTTATGATCAGCAGATATAAAAACTAATGTTTTGCAAAAAAGAGGTTTTCATATGATAGAGCGTTCTTTTAAGACTTTGAGGTACGACTTATTCGTGGAACGTATCAGTCACCTGTTAAACTTAACCCGAAAAATTCGGGTGTTATTTATTGAGATGTGGTAACACGTTGAATAGGAGGTAATTGATTTTGAATGAGAGGACAACATCGTTCCCCAAATTTGAGGAATCAAAAATCATTCATTATGAATATTAAACTGCTGTAAATCAATTACTTGAATAAACCCGCCACTAGTTGTGGTGAATAATTCGGGTTAATA